>JAJYZD010000279.1 GCA_021800315.1 Bacillota bacterium
ATGGTGAACCACATTAATCCTCTCACATCCGGAAACTTTTGTCCAGCCCCTTTCGCGAAAAAGTTTTCTGGCAACCTACCTCAAAAGCCCGCCAGGTAAGGCCTCAAAGTTTCGTCCGTCAGACCTGCCGGCGGCGGGCGTACGGTTAAGAGCCCGGCCGGCGGTTACAATACGTTCCACAGGGGGAAACACGATATGCACCGGCACAGGCAGATCACGGTCGTACACCAGTTGCCGGGCCGCACCCGGCTGGATGTGCGGAAAGGGTTTTGGGACAGGGAGGGCGCCGCCCGCCTTACCCGCCATTTATTGAACCAGAACGGCATCCACCGGGTCCGGGCCAGCCACCGGAGCGGCCGCCTGCTGGTCCACCACGACCGTTCCCTCTCCATGACCAAACTGCTGGACCTGGTCCGGGAAGGCCTGGAAGTGGTCAGCCGCATGGAAGGAAGTTCCCCGGACGCCCCGGATTTATCCGCCCCGGAACCGGAGGATCAGGCCATTCACCAGCACTTCTCCCGGGTGAGCGGCGTAGGAGGCCTGATCCTTTACCTGCTCATGCGGCGCAAAGTAAAGGGCCCGTCGCGCCTGGCCGCATCACCGCTCGTCTTCAACCTTATGGCCGCCACCGCCCTGACGGCCGGTTACCCGAACATCAAGAACGGCCTCCGCTATTTTACCGGGCGTCGGACGGCCGGCCACGACCTGCTGCTCAGTCTGTCCACCCTGACCGTACTCTTCATGGGGGAGGGCTTCCTGGGTCTGACCGTCATGTGGCTGGTCAACGTGACCGACATGGTCCAGGCCCTGCTTTGGCGTAAGACCAGGCAAGCCTTTTCCCTGCCGGAGCGGGGACCGCGGGACCGCAAACCGGACCAACTCACCGAAGCCGCCCGGGACTACGCCGAACGGGCCGCGGCGACGGCCCTCATCGCCGGCGCCGCGGCCGGACTGGCCGCCCGCGATTTCCGGCGCATCCTGGCCGTTCTGCTGGCGGCGAACCCTTCCGCGGCGGGCCACGTGGCTCCGGCCGCCCTGACCTCCGCCGCGGCCCGGGCCGGAGTGATCGGGGTCCGGATCGGCAGCCGCCGGGACGTAGCCGCCCTGGCACTGGTGGACACACTGGTGATCCCGGGTACGGGCCTCGTCAACGGTGGTGACCTGACCGGTTTAGACGTGGTGACGGTACCGGAATCCCGGGCATTGCCCGACCGGGTCGAACACCTCCAGGCCCGGGGAGCCAGAGTTGCCGTCCTGGGCCGGGGGAGGGGGGACCTGGAAGGCATGCGCCGGTCCGACCTGGCCGTGGCCGCTCCCGGCGCGACGGCGGACGTGCTGAAGGAGGCATCCGTGTTCCTTTCCGACGCCGGCTCCCTGCCCGAAGCCCGCCGCCTGGCCGGGCAAGCCGTCGCGCGGGCGCGCGGCGCGCTGACCTTCGTCCGCCTGGCCAACCTGACCGGTCTGGTGCTGGCGGGAGCCGGATGGCTGCCGCCGGCCCGGGGCACCGTAGCGGCCAACCTGACCTCCCTGGTCGCCCTGCTCATCGCCATGCACTCCCCGGCATCGCATCCAACGCCCGTCCGGTATATTTTACCGGTGCACGGGACAAGATATGGAATGGTTTTTGAAAGGGGTGCTAACTCTTGTACCGTGAAGGACGCTACCCGGAAATGAATCACCAGGCCGGGGAAGAGTTGAAGAAAGAGTTCAAGGGCGGGTTGTCCTTCCCGCCGCACGACGACCGGGTCCAGGCCGCCTACCTGCGGGAAAAGGAAGCCCTGCGCCGCGAACTCCTGCAGGAGATCACCCGGCGAAAAGCCGGACGTTACCGGGACCGGGCGGCCCTGGCCAGGGAGATCATGGAAGAAGCCCGGGAATCCGGCCTTACACCGGAAGAACTTTACGCCCGCCTAGCCGGGCCGGTCCACCCCACCTGGCGGGAACGCCTCAAGAACCTGGTAGCCAGCCGCGAAGGCAAGGGCTTCGGCTGGGGAGTGGGGCTGACCCTGGCCGCCGTCCTTCTGGCTCCCGGTGCCCGCCGGTTTGTCCGGCCGGCCGCCCGCAAGGTGGTGGAAGAGGTCATGGAAGCGGGGAACCGACTGCAACGGTTCGTTACCCAAACCCGGGAGGACCTGGAGGATCTGGTGGCAGAAGCCAAATTCCACCAGTTGGCGAACTCGGACGTACCGGACGATACCGGCCCCGGTGCCGGGGAGGGCTAGTCCTTGGACGAGGAACTGGTCCACCTGGCCCGCGAACTGGAAAGGATCCTGGCGGAACTGAAACCGGTCGTGGACCGCAGCGTACGGCTCAGGGCCCAGGAATCCCGGCGGGACGCCGTTAACATCCTTTGGGAAAAATTCCTGTCCTCCTTTCTGTATTATGCCAGGAAGAAAAGCCAGGAAAAGGGCCAGAACTTCTTTCACGGTCTCTCTTTGAACCGGGTTTTCGGTCGCTAGACAAAACGGTTGGTAAGCCGGCCCAGGCTCCCCACCTCCACGCTGACCACGTCGCCTGCGCCGAGCCAGACCCGTTCACCCCGCGGACAGCCGAGGATGACTCCGGACGGCGTGCCGGTCAGGATCACGTCCCCCGGCCGAAGGGGAATATAGCGGGAGATGTAGCTTATCAGTTCGGCGCAGGAAAAGATCATGTCCGCGGTGTTGGAATCCTGCCGCTTTTCCCCGTTCACCCAGCTTTGAAAATAGCCGCGCCGCATTCTTCTGACTTTAGTCAGGAGTAAGGCGCGGAAAACTGGGCATGTCTCATTTTTGCCCGAAAATTAGTTGACAGACCTCCGGGCTTAAGAACGCGCCTTCAACCCGCAGGGTGTCTGCCTCTTGCTGGAATTCCGCAGTTGGCCCTCTTGCTAAAACCGGCGGCAAATCTCAGCACCCAGCCGTCAAACAGTCTGGTTTGCAAGGATGGCCAGGCATTCATCGACATCTCCTCAAATTGCCTTATCATCACCCATCCCCCCCGGCTTGGTCCAGATCGAGAAAAGGACGGTGCCCCGGGTAGGGCACCGCCCGTAACTTCCGTACGGCTGTGGTCTCAGGACGATATGGCTGTAACCACGCCGGAGGCGACGGTGCGACCCCCCTCCCGGATGGCGAAGCGCAAGCCCTCCTCGATGGCAATCGGGGTAATCAGCTCCACGCCGATCGCGACGTGGTCGCCCGGCATGACCATCTCCACCCCTTCCGGCAACGTGACCACGCCGGTGACGTCGGTGGTCCGGAAGTAGAACTGCGGCCGGTAGCCGTTGAAGAACGGCGTGTGGCGGCCTCCCTCCTCCTTGCTCAGCACGTATAGCTCGCCCCCGTACTTCGTGTGCGGCTTGATGCTGCCCGGCTTGGCCAGCACCTGCCCACGCTCGACCTCCTTGCGGTCGACCCCCCGCAGCAGGCAGCCGATGTTGTCCCCGGCTTCGCCCCGGTCCAGGATCTTGCGGAACATCTCCACACCCGTGACCACCGTTTTGCGCGGCTTGTCCATCAAGCCGACGATCTCGATCTCTTCCCCGGTCTTGACCGTGCCCCGTTCCACCCGGCCCGTGGCCACCGTACCACGGCCGGTGATCGAGAACACGTCTTCCACCGGCATCAGGAAAGGTTTGTCTATATCGCGCTGCGGCGTGGGAACGTAGCCGTCCACGGCGTCCATGAGTTCCCAGACGGACTTGCAGTCCGGGCAGTCCCTTTTGCCGCAGTGGCACTCCATGGCCTTCAACGCCGACCCGGTGACGATCGGCACGTCGTCGCCGGGAAACTCGTAAAGGGACAACAACTCCCTGACTTCCATCTCCACCAGTTCCAAAAGTTCCTGGTCGTCCACCATGTCCGCCTTGTTCAGGTAGACAACGACATACGGAACGCCCACCTGGCGCGCCAGCAGGATGTGCTCCCGCGTCTGGGGCATGGGGCCGTCCGCCGCCGAGACCACCAGGATGGCGCCGTCCATCTGGGCCGCGCCGGTAATCATGTTCTTGACGTAGTCGGCGTGGCCGGGGCAGTCCACATGCGCATAGTGCCTGTTGGCCGTCTGGTACTCCACGTGGGCGGTATTGATGGTGATGCCGCGCTCGCGCTCTTCCGGCGCGTTGTCGATCTCCTCGTACTTCTTGACCGTCGCGCCGCCCACCGTGGACAGGACCATCGTGATGGCCGCCGTCAACGTGGTCTTCCCGTGGTCGACGTGCCCGATCGTCCCTATGTTGACGTGTGGCTTGGTCCGCTCGAACTTTTGCTTGCCCAACGGCTTTCCCCCCGTCTCGGAGAATAAGTATTGGTAAATTATACCGTTCCTCGCAACGTAAGCAAACCTTAGCATAGGCCACTAATTACGCAGAGGGAGGGAGTCTTAGCGGAATGGCATAAGGCAGGACGCTTACACGTCGCCCCCGCCATCCGCAGAG
>JAJYZD010000280.1 GCA_021800315.1 Bacillota bacterium
AGCGTGGGCGTCTGCATCGTCTCGCCGCCTTTCAACCACTCCTCCGATGAACTGCTCCGCAACGCCGACCTCGCAATGTACGAGGCCAAACGCCAGGGTAGATCCAAATACGTTGTATTCGACCCGGTTATGAGTATTCGAGCCAAAGAAGCGTTCGATGTGGAGAATGATCTGCGGCGGGCGTTGGACCTCCATGAATTGCGGGTATATTACCAGCCTCTCGTAGACATGGCGACCGGCCGGGTCCGGGAGGTGGAGGCCCTCGTACGCTGGGAGCATCCCACCAGGGGTTTGCTGCCGGCCGCCGAGTTCATTCCGGTTGCGGAAGAAACCGGCCTTATCATTCCCATCGGACGATGGGTACTTCAACAAACCTGCCGGGAAGCAAAGGCCTGGCCCAACGACGGCCTAAACACACCCGTCACGCTATGCGTCAACGTCTCCGCGGCGGAATTCCGGGATCCGCTGTTCTGTGACGATGTCGCGCGCCTTTTGGCGTCCACGGGTCTGCCGCCGGACCGGTTGAAACTGGAGATAACGGAGAGCACCCTGATGACTGACGGAGACGCCGTCATGGCTACGATGCGCCGCATGAAAACACTCGGCGTGCAACTGGCCGTTGACGACTTCGGAACAGCCTATTCATCGCTCCGGTATCTTCGACACTTTCCCGTGGACCAGGTAAAAATCGACCGCTCTTTTATCCGGAACATCGGTGCCAACCGGGAAGACGCGGCCATCGTCCGCAGCGTGGTCGAACTGGCCGGCGCCCTCAGTCTCACCGTCACGGCGGAGGGAATCGAAACCGCCGAGGCGTTTGAGAAGGTTCGCGAAATCGGCTGTAACCTGGGTCAGGGGTTTTACATCGGACGGCCTTTATCTTCCTCCGACACCGTTTCCCTGATCCAATCGAACAGCGGAGGGCCGCCGTTGTTCCCGAAAGAGAGTGGCAGGTGACGCCGGATGCGGAGCAAGATCGCTATTCTCCCCCCGACCATCCGCGGCAAACTGGCCGTCCTGGTCGTTCTGTCCGTGCTCATCGCCGTAGGCCTGGCCGTGTACGCCGTCCTCGTGGTCCCCGGTCTGACCGTCCAGGCCGCGCGACCGGTGATGGTCAGCGGCAGCGCCGCCCTGGCGACATCCTTCCGGGACGCCCTCCGGGGCACTGAGACGGTGGTCCGGCACAGCCAGGTAAAACCGGCCATCATCCAGATGCTTACCCGGGCCGACGCCGGAGATCCCACCGCCCTGGCCTTTCTGCCCCGGCACGATGCGGAGGTCACCGCCACTTCCGGCATCGTAACCGCAGCCCTCCTTTCCCCCGGCGGAAAGGTTCTGAACGAAACCGGCCCGGATCTGACGGCTGCGGACCTGCAACTGGCCCGGCGGTGCGCCGTCAAAGGCCGGATTCTTTACGGAACTCCCTACCTGGCGGGACGGACGGCTATGGCCGCCATGGCCGTCCCCGTCTTCGCCGGCGGCCATGGCCCCCTCGCAGGTGTCCAGGCCGCCGTCTTCGACCTGTCTTCCCTGGCTGGGGCGGTGGACGAGGAAGCGTCTGAGGTTGCGCGCTCCCGGTTGAGGTTCATCCTGCTCACCTCCGGGGGTACCGTTCTCTACGACTACCGCCGGTCGGGTCTAGGCCGGCCGTTCGCCGACGGCATCATCCTCAGCCTGCTCCCTTCCCTCCATGGCGACGAACCCGTCTACGCGGGCCGCTTGCAGGATCCCCGGACCGGCCGTCCGATAGCGGGCGTTCTTGCCCGCCTTCCCGCCACCGGATACGACCTGTACGTCCTGACGGAGGAAGATGTGCCCGCCGTGGATCCGGCCCTGCCCCTTCTCCTGGCCCTGTGTTCTCTGGCGGTGGGTGCCGTCTGTGTGTACGTGGGGGGTCCCCGCCTTATCCAGCCTATTCGGGAGGCGGTGGCTGCGGCCCGCTCTTTCGGCGGGGGGGATCTCTCCGCCCGCATTCCGCTCCAGCGGGACGCCGAGTTTCACGACCTGGCCCTCGCCTTCAATGCCGCGGCGGCCGTCCAGGCCGAGAGTTCCCGCGTGGAAGCGCTTTTGGCCGTCGCGCGGGATAATCTGGGCCGGAACCAGTCCGAAGAAGCCGTGCTGCAAACCGTGACCGATTACGCATGCCGCATCCTGGGCGCCCGGCTGGCCGTCCTGTGGACACCCGGGGAGGATGACGAACCCGTCCCGCAAACCGTCAGCGGCGCGGCCGGCCCCGGTTGGGAGCGGACCGGACCAGCCATATGCGTCGGTCTGTTGGAGCGGACGGGCTTCAGATACCTGGTCTGTACGAACGAGCCTTGCGTGTCTTTCGCCAACGGCGGGTCGACACGCCCGCCGGAAACCGGCCCGCAGTGGCGGCGGGCGGCGTGCGAGTGGGCCTCGGCCCATGGTTTGCAGGGAATCGTGGCCCTCCCGCTGTGTTATCAAGGGGTTGCGCGGGGAGTGTTAAACTGTTGGCTGGACCATCCCGACGAACCGCCGGCAAGGGCCCTGGATGCCGTGCAGTCCCTGGCCGTCACCGCCGCGGCGGGCCTGCATGGCTTGTTCCTGAGGGAGGAAACCATGCTGTCGCTGGCCGCAGCCCTGGAAGCCCGGGACGACGAGACCCAGGTCCACGCTCTGCGCGTGGCCCTGTACGCGGAGAGACTGGCCTGGGAAATGGAAATCCGCGACCCGGAGGAACTGCAGCGCATCTACTGGGGGGCACTCCTGCACGACGTGGGCAAGATCGGCTTGAGTGACGCCGTGCTGAGGAAAGCCGGACCTCTTACTCAGGAAGAGTGGCGTCAAGTCCGTCTCCACCCGCGGATAGGATACGGGATCATCAGCCGGCTGGATTTTCTGGGTGACGGCCGCCGGATCGTCCTGTCCCACCACGAGCGCTTTGACGGAAGCGGTTATCCCGAAGGCCTACGGGGACACCAGATCCCGGTCGGGGCCCGCATCTTCGCGGCTGTGGACACCTTCGACGCCATTTGCGCCGACCGCCCCTACAGCCGGGCCCGCACTTACCAGGAGGCCTGGGCGGAGATCCGCCGGGTGGCGGGCACCCAGTTGGACCCGGACGTGGCGGTGGCCTTCGGCCGCATCGGCCGAGAAGAATGGGAGAAATTGCGCCGCCGGGCGGAGACCGACTTCCCCCTCCGTCGGTTCAGAAGCGTAACTTCCCCCGGGGGCAGGCCGGCTGAACCGTCGCCAGACGCCGCAGCCGCTGGTTTCCCTCCGCCTCCGGAGTAGCGGCCGCCAGGCGGTGATCCGGATCGACCCGGAAGTAGCGACGCTGGGCCAAGTCCACCTCGTACCGGGCGTGATTTAAGGAATAAATTTTATTTTAAGTGATTTTAAGATAGATTTAAAGGTCATCAGCTAGACTGCTTTTAACGGATATATGTTCGGGTGGGGAATTTAAAATACCATAAGCCCTTCACTCAACTGGGCAGACAGCGGCTGAGGGGCTGAATAAATACCGCTTCATGGGGTAGGTGGTTGCTATTGGTTATTTTCCAAGCGCCCGTCTAATACCTTCGCCTTTCAGGCGAACAGCTTTGGCATCCGGTTCCTCCACCCCGACCCACCCTGCGGACGGGTGCCCCCCCTTTAGCCGACTTTCAGTGACCCACCTGCGGTGGGTACCCCGCTAACCCACCTGCTTTAGTAGGTGGTGGCTAAGTTGAGACCGGTATCACAAAATTAACTAAGACTGACATAGCCAGTCAGTCCTGGAGGTGTCCCGGGGCACCTCAACCCCTTGCACGTTCATTGTATGCCTGCATGTTCGAGTCCCAATAGCATTTAGATGACCGACGACGTTTCCGGTCTCAAATAAAGTGGTGGTGCTACGTAACGAAGAGGAGGAATCGTCTAAATGAATTCGACTGTCGCCTTTGTTGATGCATTTAAAGCATTCCGGCAGAAACGCGGGTTGCTGAAAATCGTCTTCCTTAATTATATAGCAAATTTCCTTGTTGTAGCACTAATAAACATCGATGGAACCAATATTATTCATATGGTGCTTAATCCACGTGTGAGTACCTGGACAAATCAGCTTCTCGCATACAGATTTATCGTGCCATTCGCCATAGTTGTGCTTATTATAGAGCCGTTCGTGCTTTCCGCTACGCTAAATAGTCTACCATTTGCAATAAAGGATCATTTCGTAATCGCCGATTATTTTCGAAATGGTCTCAGATATTTCAGTAAATCGTTATTATTCAAGTCAATAAACTACATGCTTTTTATCGGCGCAGCTATGATTTCTCTGGCAATTATGGCACTTCTGTTTAGGGCGTTAAATTGGGTTGGCCTGGTAATGGCGATCGCTTTCATGCTTCCAGGATGGATTTACCTCTCGGAATTCCTGATGTCACTCATGGTCAAATACGTCGCCGAAAGTGG
>JAJYZD010000281.1 GCA_021800315.1 Bacillota bacterium
GGGCTATCCGGGATGCCCTGCTGGGCACGCCATTTATCCCAAATCGTGGTTAAGTCTGACTAATTGCATCCACCACCTGAGAAGTTACTTTTTTTCAGAATGGGGGTATCTGAAATCCAGATACCCCATTCGTGCTGCCCAATTGGGGATGGCCTGAGTAGTTACGAAAAATGGGCCTATGAGGGGAAAAACGCCAACATAAAATTATTCTGACATCCTCCCACGGCTGAAGCCGTGGGAGGATGTCAGTACTTCCCCCTTGGTGTGTCGTTACTTTAGGTGATTGGTGAGAGCCACAAACAGGGTTGCTATGATCCCCAATGCAGCTATGGCTGTCGTTATCAGAGTCCGTGTTGAAGACTTCTGAAGGGCCTCGATCTTGTTATCAATACGAACAAGATCATCGTGCATGTCCCTGCGTAGATTGCCGATATCGGTTTTTACTTCCTGTCGGAGAGCTTCGATCTTTGCATCAGTTTTATCGCACTCGTCACGCATCTCCCGAGCCAGGGAGTCTGAGCGTAGACCCTGTTCTAGCCTATTGATGGCCTGCATAATTTGTAAACTACTGGTAGATGTCTTTAGTTGACGAGCTTTGCCTTTTCCGCCCTCGGAACCTGCCCCAACCTGCTGGAGACCCGAATTAATCTCTTCCTGGGCACCCATCGTCATGCCCCCCATTTCAAGGCCCCCTTTACTTTCCCCGGCCCGTGCGAAGGAGGAAACGCACGGGGCCTGGCCCGTTAAGCGTGCTCCTCGCTCGCCAACGGGCCTTTGCCGTTGGTTAGATCTTACCAAACTTTGCGTCCAACGGCAACAAGTTTTTTCTGCCGCCCGAAACTTCGATCCTCCTTTCGTAAAAATTAAAACGAACCCGGGCGGCACGGGTGAAACCCCTTCGTCGTTACCGCCCACGTTCGTCTGGTGTTAGGCTTGCCCGGTGGTTAGCCGAATAGGCCTGGACTTGGAAGTAAGGATATACCGGCGGGGAATCAATTGCAAGGGAAATAACCTTAACAGGGGAAAACGCCAAAGATATCGGCTGAATATTTCCCGCCCGGTTTCTGTAAACACGAGGTCAGGCCATGGTCACCGAACTGCCGCGCGGATGCCCCTGGCTTTAGACATGGGGAGGAATCGCGGCACCGGCGCCAGCCGGCAATGATTCCCTCTCGTACTGCCATCCCTTAGCTCTCTGCAGGAGACGACAGTATCTCGCTGAAATGCCCTGGCCGATCCGTTTTCCGGTACCGTCCCTGATGTCGAAGTAGCCCGTCTTCCTGACAGCGACCCTGCCACGCCACCGACCCTGGTACTTGCCCTTCGGAATGTCGGCAACCACTAGGTCCCCGGTCTGAAAACCGTGATGAACCTTCTTTCGCTCCCGATGTCTGATCGGGAAACCGTACTTGTCGACCCCGGCCGATGGCCATGTAGACCTCGACCAACGGTACGGCCACGGTCTCCGGAAGATGTCTGCCCACGCATACCGCGGGGATGAAGTCCCCCGCAACCCCGCGTATCCGGAGCCCGGCTCCCAAACCAGCATGCTGATCACGAAGAGGCTGAAAACGAGCCCGTGCACGGCGGTGCACCACTGGCAGAACGCCCGCGCCACGAACATTTCCGTATAAACGAAGTAGAGAACGCCGATCATGCCCGCCGCCGCCCACCCCCGGGCGAAAACCAAAAGGCGGTTCCGCTTTACTCCGCCCGCCATTGCGACGGTCACTCAGACCATCACGGCGAACCAGATTATACCGGCGAGGGAGACCGGCACCCCAAAAGGACGGAGGCGGGACTGTCCAGGACGGCCCGGCAGTTGAACCCGGAGCCGGCGCAGTAAAGGGAAACCCGCCGGTTGTAATGCAGTACGGTCAGATAGACCGCAATCAAAAGGCCGGCCGGCCGACGACAGCGCAAGGGGCAAGGTTGAACGCAAGACAATCGCTCCTTGATGCTTAATTCCGCGGGACGGAACGCTTATCTTGGGAGGATGCGAAACGGCTGTTTAACCGGACCATTACCGTCACAGTTTCCCGGGATTCAGTTTTTGGGGTTCTTAGGTTTGCCCAAGGCATGGGCAAAAGCGGTTCCCATCAGCCCGAGCACTGCGCCGAGCACGACCGGCAGTTGAAGTCCCGTCAGGGACGGGCTGACAACCGCCAAAAGGACAATGGCCAGGATGACGAAGACAATGACTAGAGAATGGACGAGTCACCACTTATCGCCGCTTATGATCTTTTCCAGTTCCACGTCGCTGGTTCCACGCTTAAAAGCCTTACATACCAGGAAAAAGATGCCGGCAAGGAGTAGTACGCCTATACCGCCTACCACCCCAATGACCCATTCCACTCCCGTTATCCCTCCGTTCCTTGAACAGGGGTTGGTCCGGCCCGCACCGGCTTTACCGGGCAGGGTCTTTCGTGCTCCCCTTATCCAGACGGAACCCGGGAGCGGGGAGGAGCGTTGGCGCTCCGGTCCCGCTCCCCCCGCCTGACCGTCCGGCCATGCCTTTTCCCGGCCGGAATCCTCGTTAACCTACAGCCCCATGTACACCGCCAGCACCTTGGCCGCCTGCGCCCTGGTAGCGGGTTTATCCGGGCCGAAGGTGCCGTTGGGTAATCCGTTGATTAACCCCTTAGCCACATCCACCGCCAGCGGCCCTTTACCCCAGGTGGGAATGGTTGAGTCGTCCCTGAAGTTCAGGGTTACTCCCTTGGCACCGGAAATCGTCCGCCCGACCATGGCCGCCATCTGGATGCGGTCGACCAGCGCACCCGGTTGTAGCGTGCCGTTGGGATAACCGTTGATGATCCCGGCCTTCACCGCCGTGGCCAGGTAAGGCAGTTCCCACGGCTGGAAGGAAGCGAAATCGGTGTATTTTTGCAAGTCGGCGCTACTTGTCACTAAAGGCAGCTTATCGGCCAGAACCAGCATTTTCACGAACTCCACCCGGGCGACGTAATTGTCCGGCCGGAAGGTACCGTCGGGATAACCGTTGATTACCCCGGCACCGGCCAGGTGGAGGATATACGCCTTGGCCCACGAGGTGGCAATGTCACTGAAGCTTACGGGAGCCGGCTTGGTGACTGGCGGCGGCGTGACGGCAGGCGGGGTCACGCTGACGCTGTTTACCGTTAGAGTGTAAGCCTGGCTGGCGGTGTTGCCGACGGCGTCCTTGACGGTAACCGTGAAAATGTAGGTACCCGCCGCAGTTGCAGTGCCGTTTATAACGCCCGTGGCGGCGGCGAGCGTCAGCCCGGCGGGCAGCGTACCGCCGGTCACCGCGAAAGTGTAGGGCGGGGTGCCCTCGTTGTTGGTGGCGATAGTCGCGATGTACGACAGCCCCGCCGTGGCGGCGGGCACTGTGGCCGTACTGACGGCCAACTGCGGGGCGGTCGGGGTGGAAGCACTGCCTCCGCCTCCGCCCGGCGTTGATGACGGCGTGGAAGACGCCGCCACGGCTGTGGACGCCTGGGCCTGCGCCGGCATGACCTGGGTCTGTCCCAGAAGGTCGGTGGCCAGGGCCACGAAGGAGTAACTGTACCCGGGTTGCCCGTCATACACCGCCGAGGTCGCGGTCGTTCCCGCCAGCCGGGTCTGCCAGGATCCGCCGTCGACCGACACCAGCACGGTGTAGTTCGCTACACCCGGCCCGCCGGGATCGGAGCCGCTCCAGTCCACCGTAAAGGCGGCCGGAGAGGTCGCCGGCAGGGGCGACACCAAAGCCGCGGGCAGTACCGCGTCAATTTCGTAGGTTATGCTTTGGGTGGCCACCGGCGGGTTGTAATCGAAATACACGTTGCCGCTGACGGTCAAAGGCGCGTTGTCCGCCAAACCGGCCAGCGGCGAAACGGCGAATTCCACGCTGCCCTGGCCGGCGGGCGGGCTGGTGTCCGGCGGCAGGTTGATGTTGTTGAAGAAAAAGCGCGCCAGCCCGCCGGAAGTCACCGACACCAGGGGCGGTGCGGCGGTGCTGTAATTGAGCAATTGAACGCTGCCGGGATCCAGGTTCGGCCCCAGTTGCACGTCCACTTCCACGTTTCGGGCCGGAGCGTTGGCCTGGGGCGAGTTCTCGAACTGGACCTGCACGTTCAGCGTCTGCCCGTTCAAGACGTAGTTCCCCGGCCCGGTCCCCGGCGGAAACACCGCGATGGCGTTGGGATCCTCGGAAGCCACCACCAGGTTGCCGCTCTGGTACAGTTGACCCAGGTTGTTCCCGACCTGGGATGCCTGGGAATCATTCATATCTAATAGCTTTTTGGCCACTTCCTTTGCGATATCCTGCAATTTATCCTCGGAGGGATCCTCGTTAAACTGGTTAAAGTAACCTTTTATCTCGTTTAGGGCCTGGGTGCCAACCCCGTCTTCCTCAAGGGTTTCCTCAATGTCCGTCTCGGCCTCCGCA
>JAJYZD010000035.1 GCA_021800315.1 Bacillota bacterium
GCCAAGTGGGCATATTTCATTACGATCCGTTCGGCCGTCCGGGTAGTCATCCGGCCCTTCCGACCAGGGAAAAGCCATTCACCCGCCAGTCCGGCAACATACTCCGTCATGTTCAGTGACAAAAATTCAATATTTTTACCAGCGGTTTTTTCCCGGGTTTCCCGCTCCCCGGACGAGTAGCGGCGGGGTGTCCCCCGCCTCCGGAACCGGGGCCGGCGACCGCTTCAACCCCGGGAACGGCGCGGATGGGCGCCTTGACAAGCCTTGGGGGCTATGGTACCATTACTGTACTTCAAACGGGGCCCTTTGGCCGGGCCAAGCGCGGGAGAACACAGGAAGGGGTGGTCACTCGATGGTGGTACAGATCCGGGGACGCAACATGGAAGTGACCGAAGCGCTGAAGGACTACGTGAACAAGCGGATGCACAAGCTGGACCGCTTCGCCGACTATTTCGGCGAGGTGACCGCGGCCCTGTCCGCGGTCAAGGGGGCGCACCGCGTCGAAGTGACCATCGCGGTCAACGGCATGATCCTGCGGGCGGAAGAGACGACCGGGGACATGTATTCCTCGATCGACCTGGTCATGGACAAACTGGAAAAAAGGATTGAAAAATACAAGGGCAAGCTGTTCAAGCGGAGCCGTCCCATTCAGGCGGAACCGAGGCCGGCCGAGCCGGAGGAAGACCTGGACGTGGTGAGGACCAAGCGCTTTGCCATCAAGCCCATGCCGGTGGAAGAGGCCATCCTCCAGATGAATCTGCTGGGACACAGCTTTTTCGTTTTCTCCAACGCCGAGACGGATCAGGTCAATGTTGTCTACAAGAGAAAGGATGGCTACTTCGGGTTGATCGAGCCCGGGTTCTAGGAGTTGCGCCTGAGGCCCCCGGGTGCTAAAATATATAATGGCCAACACGCTTGCAATTACAGGAACCGTCAGGTTCCTCTTGTTTTGTTGAGGAGATGACCGAGGTGCTGGGTTTCATCCGCAATTTTCTGGACGACAACGCCCGCGAGGTCAAGAAACTGAGCCGGGTGGTAGAGGAGATCAACGCCCTGGAGCCGGCCATGCGCTCACTCGACGATCCCGGCCTTGCCGCCAAAACCGGTGAATTCCGGGATCGGCTGGACCGGGGCGCGGACCTGGACGAGCTGCTGCCCGGGGCTTTCGCCGTGGTGCGGGAGGCGGGCCGGCGGGTGCTGGGTATGCGCCACTTCGACGTCCAGTTGGTTGGCGGACACGTGTTGCATCAGGGCCGGATCGCCGAAATGAGGACCGGCGAAGGCAAGACCCTGGTGGCAACCCTGCCCGCCTACTTAAACGCCCTGGACGGCCGCGGTGTGCACGTGGTTACCGTGAACGACTACCTGGCCAGGCGCGACTCCGAGTGGATGGGCCGCGTCTACCGTTTTCTGGGCCTGGAGGTGGGCCTCATCGTCCACGGCCTGGACTGGCAGGAGCGGCGCACGGGCTACCTGGCCGACATCACGTACGGAACCAACAACGAATTCGGCTTCGACTACCTGCGCGACAACATGGCCGTTCATCCGAGCCAGCTGGTGCAGCGGGACCTGAATTACGCCATCGTCGACGAGGTGGACTCCATCCTGATCGACGAGGCCCGCACCCCCCTGATCATATCCGGCCCGGCCGAAAAAGCCACCGACCTGTACTACACCTTCGCCAAACTGGTGCCGCGGCTGAAGGAACCGGACTACACGGTGGACGAGAAGATGCACTCCGCCACCCTCACCGAGGAGGGCGTGGCCAAAATGGAGAAGATGCTGGGGGTTCAAAACCTCTACGACGACAAGAACATGGAACTGACCCATCACCTCCAGCAGGCTTTGAAGGCCCACGCCCTCATGAAAAGGGACCGGGACTACGTCGTCAAGGACGGCGAGGTTATCATCGTGGACGAGTTCACCGGCCGGCTGATGTTCGGCCGGCGGTACAGCGACGGGCTGCACCAGGCCATCGAGGCCAAGGAAGGGGTGCGCATCGAGCGGGAATCCCAGACCCTGGCGACCATCACCTTCCAGAACTATTTCCGCATGTACGGGAAGCTGGCCGGCATGACCGGTACGGCGGAAACCGAGGAAGAAGAGTTACGCAAGATCTACAAGCTTTCCGTGGTGGCCGTTCCCACCAACCTGCCCATGATCCGCAAGGACTACCCCGACAAGGTATACAAGACGGAGGCCGCCAAGTTCCGGGCGGTGGTGGAGGAGATAGCCCGGCTGCGGGAGGCGGGGCAGCCCGTCCTGGTGGGCACCATATCCATCGAAAAGTCGGAGGTGCTGAGCGCTCTTTTACGCAGACGGGGCGTGCCCCACCAGGTGCTGAACGCCAAGTACCACGAGAAGGAAGCGGAAATCATCGCCCAGGCGGGCCGGTTCGGGGCGGTCACCATCGCCACCAACATGGCCGGCCGGGGCGTGGACATCCTGCTGGGCGGAAATCCGGAGTTCATGGCCGCCGCCGCGGTGCGCGGCCGTCTGGCCGCCGGGGATGAGGTCACCCCGGAGCTCCAGGAGTCCCTCCTGGCCGAGTACCGGGGAACGACCGCGGGCGAACGGGAGCGGGTCCTGGCGTTGGGCGGGCTGCACATCATCGGCACCGAGCGGCACGAGAGCAGGCGGATCGACAACCAGTTGCGCGGCCGCTGCGGCCGCCAGGGCGACCCCGGCGGCAGCACCTTCTACTGCTCGCTGGAAGACGACCTGATGCGCCTTTTCGGTTCGGATAACATCGCCGGGCTGATGGAACGGCTGGGTCTGGAAGAAGACGTGCCCATCGAGCACGGCCTGGTCACCCGCTCCATCGAGGCGGCCCAGAAGCGGGTGGAATCCCGCAACTTCGATACCCGCAAGCACGTGCTCGAGTACGACGACGTCATGAACCAGCAGCGCGAACTCATCTACAGCCAGCGCCGCCGGGTGCTCCTGGGCGAAGACATGAAGGAGCACGTCGGGCAGATGATCGAGGGAACGGTCGACCGGGCGGTGAAAACGTACGCCCCGGACGGGGTCCATCCGGAGGAATGGGATCTGGCCGCCCTGCTGGAGTACGCCGGGCATCTCTTTCTGCCGGACCACAACCTGACCCCGAAGGACCTGGCCGGGTTGAACCGGGAAGAACTGAGGGAAGAACTTCTTTTCCGCTCGCTCGACTATTACGAGGCCCGGGAACAGGAACTTGGCAGCGGGGTCCTGCGGGAGATCGAGCGTCTGGTCCTCTTGCGCCTGGTGGATGAAAAGTGGATGGACCACATCGACGCCATGGAGCAACTGAGGGAGGGCATCGGGCTGCGGGCCTACGGTCAGAAGGACCCCCTGGTGGAGTATAGGTTCGAAGGTTACGAAATGTTTCAGAACATGATCGACAACATCCAGGAGGATGTCGTCCGCTATGTCTTCCGGGTCAACGTGGTCCCGGGTCCCGAGGCGCGCCAGGTCGTAGAGAGCCACGGTGAAGGGGAAAACCGCGCCCCCGAAAGGCGCGGGGGCAAGGTGGGGCGCAACGCCCCCTGCCCTTGCGGGAGCGGCAAGAAATACAAGAAATGCTGCGGTATGGCCGCGGGCTGAAGAGGTGATTTTCGCGTGGTGCCGGAGTTGCGCAAGGAATTGAACGGAATCAGGGAACGTCTCGCGGAATTGAGGGTTTCTCTTTGACCTCTCCACCAAAGAGGCGGTCGTAGCCGAACTGGAAAAGAAAATGGCCGGGCCTTCCTTCTGGGATGATCCCGTCCAGGCCCAGGCAGCCAACAAACGCCTGGCCTCCCTGCGGGAGCGGATCGACGGCTGGGCCCTGCTGGACGGCCGGGCCGCGGACGCCCTGGTGTTGCTTGACCTGGCGGAAGAGGAAGACGACGCCGGCGCCGTGGCCGAGGCGGCGGAGGAGATCAGGCAGCTGGCCGGTGAACTGGACGCCAGGGAACTGGAAGTGCTCTTACGCGGCCCCTACGACCGGGGCGGCGCCATCATGTCCCTGCACGCCGGGGCCGGCGGCACCGAGTCCCAGGACTGGGTGGAGATGCTCTTACGCCTGTATTCCCGTTGGGCCGACCGGCACCGCTACAAGGTGGAGGTCTTGGATCAGCTGCCCGGCGAAGAGGCCGGAATCAAGAGCGTTACCATCTCGGTGGACGGGCCCAACGTTTTCGGCTACCTCGCGGCGGAGAAAGGAGTGCACCGCCTGGTGCGCATTTCCCCCTTCGACGCTTCCGCCCGGCGCCATACGTCCTTTGCCTCGGTGGAGGTACTGCCCCTGGCCGACGACAAGGTGGAGGTGGCGGTCAACCCGGACGACCTGAAGATCGACACCTACCGTTCGGGGGGCGCCGGCGGCCAGCATGTCAACAAGACCGACTCGGCGGTACGCATAACCCACCTGCCCACCGGTATCGTGGTCACCTGCCAGAACGAGCGCTCCCAGATAGCCAACCGGCTGACGGCCATGAAGCTTCTCCAGGCCAAGCTTTTGGACCGGGAGTTGAAAAAGCGCGAGGAAGAGCTGGCCCGGATGAGGGGCGAACAGCAGGAAATAGGGTGGGGCAGCCAGATCCGTTCCTATGTCTTCCATCCGTATTCCCTGGTCAAGGATCACCGCACCGGCGTAGAGGTGGGGAACGTGGGAGCGGTGATGGACGGTGAGATCGACGCCTTCATCGCCGCCTACCTGCGGGAGAAGGCCCGGGGGGAGGGGCGGTAGGGCGGGGAAAAGAGCGCTGGTCAGGCTGGCGGGATTAAGAGGATCCGGACACCAACCAGGGGATATGTTAGCCGGGCAGCGGGCCCGGCTTTCACTTTCGGCGGGCCGCCGGCGGGGGGACCGTATGGCGCGCAGTTAACTGCAGGTTGCCGCTCTCGTGTTTACCCGGTAAATAATAATTCGGGCAAAGGATGCGCATCCTAAAGAACCAAAGAAAAAAAAGGGGCTTGCTGTTCGTTGAACGAGCGTACAATTTTGCGAAATACCTTGTTCTTGGGACTGGCAGTATTGCCATTATTACTCAGGAAGCCGCCCGTTAAAATGTGGTCGTTGATGTATGTAGCCAATGGAGTCAGTAGTGATATTATTAACAGGTTTCTGGTTAAATCAGGACGGCTGGAGTATCCAGTGCGCCTCGCTCCCAAACTATTTGCGAATAGTGTTTTGTATGACTATGTTATTTGTCCTCTAATATCAGTGATTTATTGTCAGACAACCTACAATACCAAACCAGGTATTATCATCTTACTGGGGGCCTTATTTGCCATACCCCAGATTGTTATAGAATATCTTGCCGAGCGGAAAACAAAACTTATCAAATATAAGAACGGCTGGACATGGGTGCATTCTTATCTGGGTATAGTAGCCGTAAAGCTGGCTATGAGAGCCTTTATTGAAATAATCAGGCCGAAATTCAAGCAGGCAGGTATACGCTCGCAAATTACTTGAAGAGGTTTTCCGCTTTTCGTCAGTACATAGGTAGCTTGAACTGCGCTGGTTACAGCCAGGAGGACAAACCGAACCTGGCCGGTCCAAACAGTTGAAAATTAACCGGGAGAGATCATTCCCTCGGGAACCGTTTCCCGGCAGGATCCCATATCCCGACGCCAAGGGCGAAATGATCGAGCATTACGTTCTTTACCTTTTGCTGTTGGCTTTTTTTACAGTTGACAATGACTATTACTTCTGAATTTCGTTTGTTTTGCTCTTTTTCTTGGCCTTTCCGCCGGTGACTGATGAGCAGGTCGATCGCCAGTCCAAGGAATGCCCCAATAAGCGCTCCGATCAGACCCCACAATATGGGCCCCCATTTCAGGACGAATCCGTAAATGACACCTAAAACCATGAATACCGTGCCAAGGAGGGCGACACCGTCAAAGAGGCTCAGGCCGTCGGAGTAATGAACAGTGTCAGGGATTTTTCCCGGTTTCCTCCCGAGATCCAGAGGTAGAGCCAAAATTCTTTCCCTGGCTATTCCGGCTTGTTCCAACCCGCTAATTGCAAGTTCCAAATAAAGGTTCAGTTCAAAAGAAGCGATAACGTACACGGGTTTCTCCTTGTTGGCAACTGTCTAGACAGGCATAGCAAAGCCGGTATTATGGTAATTATCCGTTAAATATTCCAGCAACTCCCGGGCAAGCAATTTGTTTTGTTCCGAGGCATTGGCATAAGAGTCATAAATTGCAAAACCGTAAAGCGAGGGCATGAATAACAACCATTGAGGATTGGCGCTGGCGGTTGCCTGGGCGAACGCCCCCAAAAACGTATACAGAAAAGACTGACTGAAGTGCGAATAATAGTTTATGACAACCCACCAGGCCAGGATGAAAAATCCCGCGGGCAGCCTGTGGGCATATAGATGACCCAGGCCGGGCGTAAGGAGGGACCAGGCCACGGTGATCCACGGCGTTTTCCCGGCGAGGTAGTTTATTTCGAAGGCATCCATCCTTAGGGGAACAATCGGAGACTTGCCGCGTTCCGCGAGAATGGACAGCTTGTTCAGGTCCACCGCTGACCGGTGGCTGTCCCAGGCGGCATAAGCGAATACCGCCGCATAAAGAAGAAGCCACCTGGTATCCAGTACTCTGCCGGCCATTTCAAACCGGCCGGTTAAGGAGTACAATATCGCCGTATTAAGGTGCGCTTTTACGTTGATAATAATTTCCCAGATGATAAATAGGAATCCTGATCCGTATCTACCTAAGGATATGTGCCCACATCCCGGGAACAGCAAAGACAACGCCGGTGGTACCCACGGATTGCGGAAATGGAGGAGATTGGTCTCCATGGAAGAGGTATGGGCCCTGGGGCGGCGGATGATCCTGTAGTCCGGGATGTTTGGCAGGGGAACCTCACCTCTCTCCGCTTACGATAACCCGGTTAAGCCTATTTTACCCGGGAGCGGCGGCTTTACCCCGGGGTGCAGGCGCCCCGCCATCTTTTCCCTCTCCCCGCCGGGCATAAAAGGGATACCGTCCCCGAACAATAGGTACAAAAAAAGGGGGTGGGACGGTGGTTTTCCGGTTCGGCAAAACCCGCAGGGACCAGAACGGGGCTTCGCCCCCCCGGACCCGGGAGGAACGGCCGGCCTACCGGGAAGAAGAGCTGGCCGGGGTGCCGGTGGTCCGGAATCTGGAACGAAACCTGGAGCGGCTGCGGCAAATCTTCGGCGGCAGTTACGACACCGTCTTCCGGCGTTTCCGTATCGCGATTCTGGACGGTCTGCCAGCGGCGATCGTCTACCTGGACAACCTGGTCAACACGACGGACATCCAGAATACCGTGCTCAGGCCGCTGATGTTCGAATCCACCCTGGCGGGCCGCGGCGGGTCGGGGCGGGATCCCCTGGCGGTCATCAGGGATTACCTTCTGGGGGTGCCGGAGACCGGGGAAGTGACCAACCTGGCGGATTTGCTGGACGAGTTACTGGCCGGGTCGGTGATCCTGCTGGTGGAAGGTTCGGGGACAGCCCTCACCTTAAGCCTGAAATCCTACCCGCAGCGGACGGTGGGTACGACCGACATTGAACCATCGGTGCGGGGGCCCCGGGAATCCTTTACGGAGAACGTCGCGGTCAACACGGCCCTGGTGCGCAAGCGGCTCAAGACCCCCGACCTCACGGCGGAAAGCCTCACCGTGGGGAAGGTGACCAGGACCACCGTGGTCGTCATGTATATCCGGGGGCTCGTCGAGGCCCCCCTGGTGGCGGAAGTGAAAAAAAGGCTCAACCGGATCAAGATCGACGGGGTGCTGGACGGCGGCTACCTGGAGGAATTGATCCAGGATAACCCTTATTCGCCATTTCCCCAGTTGGCCCACAGCGAACGGCCGGACCGGATTACCGCGGCCCTGCTGGAAGGCCGGGTGGCCCTTTTCACCGACGGCAGCCCTACGGTAATGTGGTTGCCGGTGCGCTTTACCGACCTGATCCAGGTTCCCGAGGACTACTACCAGAATTACTACTTCGCCAGCGCGGTGCGGATAATGCGGTTCATCGCCTTTTGGACGGCCATTTCGGTTACCGGCTTTTATATCGCCATGATCACCTATCACCAGGAGATGATCCCCACCCGGATCTTTGAAAGCATCGCCGCCTCCCGGGAAGGGGTTCCCTTTCCGACCGTGGTGGAGGCCCTGCTGCTCGAAGGGGCGGTGGAGATGCTGCGGGAGGCCAGCATCCGTCTGCCGGTGCTCCTGGGGCAGGGGGTGAGCATCGTCGGAACCCTTATTCTGGGGCAGGTGGCGGTGGCGGCGTCCTTAATCTCACCCCAGATGGCCATCGTGGTGACGATCGGCCTGATGGCTTCCTTCCTGCTGCCGACCTTCAACACGGCGCAAACCATTCGCCTGCTGCGCTTCCCGCTGATGATCATGGCCGCCCTGTGGGGCCTTTTCGGCCTGATGGCCGGTCTGTTCCTCATCCTGATGCACATGCTTTCCCTGCGCTCCTTCGGCGTCTCCTACTACGGATCGTTCGCCCCCTTCGAACCATCCGAGATGAAGGACACCTTCATCCGGGCCCCCTGGTGGGCCATGACCACGCGGCCCCGCCAGATCGCCAAGGAAAACGTGCGCCGGCAACAGCCCCGCTGGCTGGCCCGGCCGGGAAGGGACCATTAGGATTGTGCGTCCGCTGGTTTTAGGCCTGGCCCTTGTCCTGGCACTCTCCACCAGCGGCTGCTGGGACCAGCGGGAAGTGGAAACGCTGGGCCTGGTGGACGGGCTGGCTCTCGAGCCCGGCGCCGGCGGGCACATAAAAGTGACCCTGCAGGTGCTCAACGCACGGGCTATGCCCCATGGCGCCGGAGCGGGCCCGCCCGCGGGCGTCAAGACCTACCGGAATTTCAGCGGCCAGGGCCGGACGATCGACGAAGCCTTGACAGCGGTCAACCGGGAAATTCCCCGCCGGCCTTTCTTTTCCAGCCTGCGGCTGGTGGTGGTGGCCGAGGACCTGGTCCGGGAACGGGATTTGCGGGAACTGCTGGATTTTCTCACCCGTAACCGGGAGGTGCGGCGCAGCGCCTGGTTCGTGGTTTCGCGCAGCCCGATCAGCCGCCTCTTTGATGTAAGTACGCCGCTCGAGATCACCCCCAGTTCCACTGTGGAAGGCCTCATGCGCACAAACGATCTCGCCGGGCGCTTTGTCGCGACGACGCTCTCCGACGTAATCAAGGGAGCGGCGGCACCGGGGGCCAACCCGGTGGCCGGCGGCCTGGTGGTGGTCGACAGCGAATACCAGGCGCCGCCGGGCATGGAAGCGCGCCACGTGATGCTGCCGGAACCCCGTCAGTCGATCATGCCGTCCGGTGCCGCCGTTTTCCGGAACGGCAGGCTTACGGGCTGGCTCGACGAGCGGGAGACCAACGGCTATCTCTGGGTGCGGGGGCAGCGGGGCGGTGCCGTCCAGGTGCCTACCGGCAGCGGTTTCACCTCGCTGACCGTGCATCGAAGCCAATCTACGGTCAAAATGGAGAAAACCAACGGAAAGCCGGCCATCTTGGTGCGGATCGACGCGGATACCGCCGTTGCCGAGACCGATTCCGCCATCAGTCTCACCAAGGAAAGCGATTATGCGGAGTTGGCCGGCCGGGCGGGCGAGGTCGTGGATAAAGAGGTCGGGGCCGCCCTGAGCAAGGCCCTGGCCGGCTACCGCTCCGACATCTTCGGCTTTTCCCAGGTGGTGCACCGGTCCGACCCCCGGTTGTGGAAAACCCTCCAGGATTCCTGGTCCGACCGGTTGCCGCAGTTGCCGGTTGCGGTGGACGTCCACGTGAAGGTGAGCACCAGTGGACTGACTTCCAAGCCGCTGTTGAACCTGCCCTGAAGGAGTGGTGCCTGGTGCTCGAAGGGGGCCGCATTTCCGAGGCGGAACTGGTCAGTATGATGTTGTACACCGTGATGGGAACGGCTTTCTTCTTCCTGCCCTCCGTGGTGGCCGGCTACGCCGCCCGCGATGTCTGGCTGAGCGCTCTGACGGGCATGTCGGGCGGGCTTCTGGTAGCACTGGTGACCGGCAGTCTTACCAGCCGGTATCCCGGCTTCAATTTCTTCGACTGGACGGAAATCGTTTTGGGCAAAGCCGGCGGCAAGATCCTGCAGTTTTTCTATGTACTGTGGTTTTATCATTTAGTTACAGTAGTTATCAACGAGTTCGACTACTTTGTACAAATAGCCTTCATGCCGGTGACACCGTTCCTGGTCTTTACCCTCCTGCTCCTCGCCCTGACCGGGGCGGCGGTCTACGGCGGGGTGGAAACGATCGGGCGCCTGGCCGTAGTCTTCATCCCGGTCAGCGTCGTTATTTCGGCCGGACTGACCGTCATGGCCGCCGGTCTCTACGACTTCGCCAATCTGACCCCGGTTTTGGAGCGGGGTATCGTGCCGGTCCTGGCTGGAACGCTGCCCACGGCCGGCTGGGAGAGCGAGATTTTTCTGGGGACGATGCTGTTCCCTTTTCTGAAGCGGCCGGAGAAGGGAGGCTGGGTGCTCTTCCGGGCCGAGCTATGGATTACCTTCTTCCTTTTGGTGAGTACGCTCTCCGTCACCCTGGCTTTCGGGGAAGAGACGGCCCGCCTGACCCTGCCGGTCTTCAGCCTGGCACGGGAGATCAACCTGCTCGGCTTTTTCCAGCACCTCGAATCCCTGGTCCTCATCATGTGGTATGCGAGCCTTTTCGTCAAGGTGGCGGTCTGGGAATACGTTACGGTGCTCGGCACGGCCCAGTGGCTGAGCCTCGGGAGCTACCGGCCGCTGGTGCTGCCGGGCACTTTGCTCCTGGCCGCCCTGACCAACTACGATATGCCCGACCTCGCCATCCTCACCCATTTCCTCGCTTCGGCCGTTCCTTTCGACCTCCTCCTGCTTACCGTCGTGGTGCCGGGTATCCTGGTGCTCGTGAGCCTGGTCCGCAAGAGGAAAGATGTCCTCAAGGGGAGTGCCCTGAACCTCCGGTGAACAGCCACGTGAAGGTAAGCACCAGTGGACCGACTTCCCAGCCGCTTTTGAACCTGCACCGAAGGAGTGGTGCCTGGTGCTCGAAGGGGGCCGCATTTCCGAGGCGGAACTGGTCAGCATGATGCTGTACACCACGTTGGGGACGGCTTTCTTCTTCCTGCCCTCCGTGGTGGCCGGCTACGCCGGCCGCGATGCCTGGATGACCCCTCTGACGGCCATGTCGGGCGGGCTTCTGGTAGCCCTGCTGACCGGCTGTCTGGCCAGCCGGTTTCCCGGCTTCAATTTCTTCGACTGGACGGAAATCGTCCTGGGCAAAGCCGGCGGCAAGATCCTGCAGTTTTTCTACGTACTGTGGTTTTTCCATATAGTTACGATACTTGTCAACGAGTTCGACTATTTTGTGAAAATAGCCTTCATGCCGGTGACACCGTCCCTGGTCTTTACCCTCCTGCTCCTCGCCCTGACCGGGGCGGCGGTCTGCGGCGGGGTGGAAATGATCGGACGGCTGGCCGTGATCTACATATCGGTAAGCATCACGATTGCGACCGGGCTGACCTTCATGGCCGCCGGCCTCTACGATGTCGGTAATCTGACCCCGGTTTTGGAGCGGGGTATCGCGCCGGTCCTGGCCGGAACGCTGCCTCCGGTCGGCTGGGCGACCGAGATTTTTCTGGGGGCGATGCTGTTCCCCTTTCTGAAGCGGCCGGAGAAGGGGGGCTTGGTGCTCTTCCGGGCCGAGCTATGGATTACCTTCTTTCTTTTGGTGGATACGCTCTCCGTCACCATGGCTTTCGGGGAAGAGACGGCCCGCCTGACCCTGCCGGTGTACAGCCTGGCCCGGGAGATCAACCTGCTCGGCTTTTTCCAGCACCTCGAATCCCTGGTCCTCATCATGTGGTATGCCGGTGTTTTCGTCAAGGTGGCGGTCTGGGAATACGTAACGGTGCTCGGCACGGCCCAGTGGCTGAACCTCGGGAGCTACCGGCCGCTGGTGCTGCCGGGCACTTTGCTCCTGGCCGTCCTGACCAACTACGATATGCCCGACCTCGCCATCCTCACCCATTTCCTCGCTTCGGTCTTTCATTACTACTTGCTCCTGTTTACCGTCGTGGTGCCGGGTATCCTGGTGCTCGTGAGCCTGGTCCGCAAGAGGAAAGATGTCCCCCGGCGGAGCGGCTGATCCGTGTCCCGCCACGGCGGGAATAAAGGTATGGCGAGGGGAGGATCGCGGTAGGGCCGGGAAGAATACCTGGGGAGAGGGGTGGGGAATTTGGAGTCCAGGCGCCTGGCTTTCGACTATCTGGGGGTTACCGTCGGCGTGGTACTGGCCGCCCTGGGCCTGGACCTGTTCCTGGTGCCCTTTAAGATCGCGGCCGGCGGTCTTTCCGGCCTGGCCATCATTCTGTACTACCTCATCAGGGTGCCGGTCGGCACCACCATGCTGATCCTGAACATCCCGCTGTTCGTAGTGGGCTGGTACCGGCTGGGCGTCAAACCCCTGGCACGGTCCCTTTACGGGACGGTGGCGCTGTCACTGGCCATCGACCTTTTGGTTCCCTTAGTCCACCCGCCCACCCAAAACCTCCTCCTGGCCTCCGTCTTCGGCGGGGTGGTGGAAGGGCTGGGCCTGGGGCTGGTTTTCCGCTACAGGGGCACCACGGGCGGCACCGACCTGGTGGCGGCCATTCTCCGCTCCTACACAGGGGTGAACGTGGGCCAGCTCCTCTTCCTGGTGGATGGGGCCGTCGCCCTGCTGGCCGGCCTGGTGTTCGCCTCCGCCGATCTGACCATGTACGCCCTGATCACGATATTTATAACGTCCTGGGTGGTGGACCTGGTTCAGGAGGGCTTTTCGTACGCCAAGGCCTTTTTCGTCATCTCGTCCCGGGTGCGGGAAATTGCGGCCGAGGTGATGGCCAACCTTGACCGGGGGGCAACGGCCTGGACGGTGACCGGCATGTACACGGGCAAAGCGCGGGAAATCCTCCTGGTGGTGGTCAACCGGGCCGAGGTCACCCGCCTGAAGGATATCGTCTACGAAAAGGATCCCGCCGCCTTCGTCATCCTGGCCGACGTGCACGAGGTATTGGGCGAGGGATTCAAGAAGATAGAGCAGGAGTGAAGGGATTCTTGCCGGTGATCCGAAGGGGCCTGGAACCGCGGAAAATTGTTGTCAGGGAAATATTAGAAGCGATAGAATATTTTAAGCGGTGGCGGTATTTCTGAATTGTCCACTGGTATGAGGCCCGATGGGGCGCAAATGAGGAACCCGCGGGTTCCCTGAGGTATTTGGAGGTGAAAGGATGTCTAAAGAAAAATTTCTGAATTCAGCCGAAAAGGGCGTTCTTCAGCAGTTTGTCCGTTTTATCACCAGCCTTTGTCCGGGCAACATTGACCGCATTACCGTTTTTGGCTCAAAGATCCGGGGGGAATCCCGTCCTGATTCTGATGTTGATATATTAATATTGGTGGACGATAAAGGGCTTTTCAGGCGAGACCGGGCATATGATTTTATCCTGAATGCTAATTTGGAACACGGCATGCTTATTTCTCTTAAGTTGTACGAGAAACGGGATTTTGACAGGTTGTTGACGGCCAAGGTTCCTTTCGCCCTAAACGTTGCTCGTGAGGGGGCGGTTTTATGGGCCAGATAGAAAAGCGTGAGCTGGCGAACCACAGGCTGTCCGTCGCCTTTGAGCGTCTTAAGGCGGCGGAGTTGCTGTTTGCATCCGGCTTATATACCGACGCGGTATCCCGGGCTTATTACGCCGCTTTCAGCGCGGCGCGGGCTATGCTCGCGACGAAGGAACTGGACTCCCGAAAACATTCCGGTGTAATCTCCCTGTTTAATCAGCATTTTGTTAAGACTGGAACGGTATCCAGGGAAGCCGGCCGAGTGTTGATGGAGGCCAGGGATTTAAGGGAAGAGGGCGATTACAATGATTTCTATGTAGCCAACCAGGAAGATGCCTCAAGAATAATAGCGGGAGCAAAGCTGTTCCTGTTCGGAATAAGGGAAGTATTGGTGGCGACCGAACCGCACGGCACATCCTCCGGGAAGGACTGAAGGAGGCGGTCTCACTTGGGTTATCTGATTAACTTCGAAGGAATCGACCTGGCCGGCAAAGGCACCCAGGTGGCCCTCCTGGAAAAGAATCTCAGCGCACGCGGACTCAAATCTGTCACCATTCACTTTCCCGTCCTGGAGACACCGATTGGGAGAATAATCGCCGGCTTTCTGAACGGTGAGACCACCCTCCCCCCGGATGCGGTCCAGATCCTCTATTCGGCCAACCGGTACGAGTTGAGAGAGAAGATCCTTTCCCTGCGCAGCGCTATGGAGGTATTGATTCTGGACCGCTACTGCGCTTCCGGCTGGGCTTACGGCATGGCCCTGGGACTGGAGAAGCAGTGGCTGCGGAACCTGGACGCCGGGCTGCCGAAAGCTGACCTGACCATTTGGCTGGACCTACCGCCGGGGGTGGCGGCGGCCCGGAAAAGGGCGGCCGGGCGGGATGTGCTGGAGCGGGACTCCGATTTTCAGGGCAGGGTCTCTGCCGCTTACCGGCAACTGGCGGCTGAAGATGGCTGGGCGGTGGTGGAGGCGCGGGGAGAGCCGCAAGATGTTGAGCAAAGGGTTCTGGCCGTGGTGCTTGGAATGATGCGGAGTGAACCGGTTGACTCGGGTTTGTAGCAGTTAATGTTTTCACCAAGCATTAATGCCTATCGATGTTGACATGGTGCTTGCTTTGTGATATAATCAAGCATCAGGTATGTTATCCAGAAGCGGCTGCCTTCTACTGGATGAATACTGGTTTATGCGTATTTGCATATGTCTCTTAGAACGGTTAGGAACGATGAAGTGCCCGGTGGGCGCGAGCCGCGCCCGGGATGCCGCGGTTACGGGCGAGGTTTACCTGCACGGGGATATCCGTATTCCCGACCCAGGGTGCCAGGTAATCGCCATGGTATTCAGCTTATACAGCTTATACCACTTTCTCGCCGTAAGACGCGGACCATTGGAGTTTTCTGCGCAAGCCCCCGTCTTTAGGCAGCCTTGAGGCGGTTATAAGTGCCCACTTACTTCCCAGAAGATTTCATGATTCCGGCTTAATGCAACTTCCTCCGGTCCGCCGTCCTTACGTCAAGCACAGGAAAATTACGTTACGCCGCGGCGGGCGCCCGTTATTGCGCGGCCCTTGGGCGCGGGGGGCGGTATCGGGCCAGCGGTGTCTTTCCCCTGCCGGACGGCAGCGTGGAGCGGCTGTACCAAAGGGACTAACGCCGGAGATGAATTTGGTACCAACGCGCCCTCAGGCAGGGGCGGCTTCCGGCCGATATAGACGGTAGACCGGAGGTGGGCGGGTTTGCCGGGCAGTAGCGCACCCACGTTCAAGCACCCGGGATGCGATTCCCGAGCCGTCCCTGCTTCCGCTCATTCTTTCTATCCCTGGCGTTGCCAAGCCATCTTTATAAGCTCTTTATCTTTCCCGGCGCGACCGGAGAAGGTTTTAGGGACAAACTGTCGAAATATCAAGGAACAGGGATCATGGGAGTGGTGAGATGATCCAGTTTCTCAACGTTTCGAAGCATTACCCCAACGGGGTGCGAGCCCTGACCGACATAAGCGTCGCCATCAAGAGGGGCGAGTTCGTCTTTCTGGTCGGCCCCAGCGGGGCCGGCAAGACCACCATGACCAGGCTGCTCATTCGGGAGGAGCTGTCCACCCGGGGCCAGGTTATTTTCACCGGGAAGAACCTGTCGCGGCTGAAGGGTCGCGAGGTACCCTACCTGCGGCGCAAGATCGGGATGGTCTTCCAGGATTTCCGGCTCTTGCCCAATCACACCGTATTCGAAAACGTGGCTTTCGCCCTGGAGGTAATCGGGGCTCCGGGGCGCGACATCCGGCGCCTGGTTCCGGGGATGCTGGCCCGGGTGGGCATGGAAGGCAAGAAGAACCAACTGCCCTCCCAGCTTTCGGGGGGCGAGCAGCAACGGGTCTGCCTGGCCCGGGCCCTGGTCAACAACCCCCTGCTGATCATCGCCGACGAGCCTACCGGCAACCTGGACCCGGACACGTCGTGGGAAATCATGAAGCTTTTGGCGGACATCAACGAAAAGGGTACGACCATCCTGATGGCCACCCACGCCCAGGAGATCGTAGACACCATGAAACGGCGGGTTATCGCCCTCGATACGGGCCGGATGGTCAGGGACGAGAAGGGGGGTGGCTACGGACGTGCGGTTGAGAACAATGGAACGTCATCTTAACGAGGTCCTGCGGTCCATCTGGCGCAACGGCTGGCTATCCTTCGCCTCGGTGGTCACCGTGGCCATTTCCCTGTTCATCCTGGGATTCACCACCTTGCTGGTGCTGAACATCAACAGTCTGGCGGGGAACCTGGAGTCCGGGGTGGAAATGACCGTCTTTCTTCAAAACGATGCCAGTCCCGGTCAAATCCAGGCCCTCGGCAACCAACTGCAAGCCCTGCCCGGGGTCACCTTGGTGCAGTTCGTCTCCAAGGAGCAGGCTTTGGCTCAAATCAGGCAGAATATGGGCTCCCAGGCCGGTCTTCTCTCCGGCCTGGGGCAGGACAACCCCCTGCCCGACGCCTTCCAGGTCAAGGCGGTCAACGCGGCGGACATCCCCGCCCTGGCCGGGCAGGTGGAAGGTATGGCCGGGGTTGACCAGGTGCGGTACGGTCAGGGAGTGGTGGAGAAGCTGCTGGCGGTGACCCACTGGCTGCGGGTGGGCGGCCTGGTGATGATGATCCTTGTCGGGATCTCGGCTGTTTTCCTCATCGCCACCACCATCCGGGTATCCGTGCACGCCCGGCGCTACGAGATCGGCATCATGAAGTTTCTCGGCGCCACCAACTGGTTTGTACGCGGCCCTTTCCTCATGGAAGGGGTGACCCTGGGTTTTGCCGGCTCTCTCCTGGCCGGGGCGGTCGTCTACCTCGGCTACTCTTACATGGTCGACGCCGTGCAAACGACCCTGCCCTTCATCCAGCCGGTCGATGCTTCCGCTACCCTGCTGGCGGTGGTGGGGGGGCTTCTGGTGCTCGGAGTGCTGATAGGGGCGGCGGGGAGTCTTTTGTCCATGCGCCGTTACCTGAGGGTCTGAGCGGTTGTAATTTCTCCCACCGTGTTGTAGTATATTAGGGCAGACGGGTGTTGATCAGGTTGGGCGCGGCTTTACCCCGGTTAAACCGGGGTAAAGGTCTGTCAGGGACAAACGGGGTGGAAGGAAGGTTCGCCAAATGGAACCAACGAGGGAAAAAGGATCCTTTGTTACGGCGGGCAGGGTTCTGGCCGCCATAGGGATACTGGTGTTGCTCATGATCCTGGGAGGCGGCTGGGCCGTGGCCAGCAACTTCGACAACCTGGGCAACCTGACCAGGGTGGTGGCACTGATGCGCACTCAGGGCATTTATAAAGTTTCGACGAGTCGCCTGGTGGAAGGTGCCATTGAAGGCATGGTCGGATCCCTCAACGACCCCTATTCCGTTTACCTGACCCCGGTCAACTACAACCGGCTCCAGCAGCAGCTTCAGGGCTCCTTCGCCGGGTTGGGCATGGAGGTGACCATCAACAAAAAGGACAACTACCTCACGGTCAAGAGCACCATAAAGGGGACTCCCGCCCAGCAGGCGGGGATCCGGGCCAACGACGCCATCCTCAGGATCAATTCCCGCGACACCAGGGGCATGGATCTGGAAACGGCGGTCGGTCTCTTGCGGGGCCCGGTGGGTTCCAAGGTCACCCTGACTATAGCCGGGGGGGGGGCAACCGGGCCGGTCCGGCAGGTGGCCTTGGTGCGCCGGCAGATCAACGTACCGACGGTGGCCGGTCAGATGGTCGCTCCCGGGATCGGCTACGTGGCTATCTCCCAGTTCGGCGCGAAGACCACGGACGAGATGAAGGCCCAGTTGGTATCCCTGATGAGCCAGAATCTGAACGGGCTGATCCTCGACCTCCGGGACAATCCCGGGGGAGAACTGCAGTCCGCCGTCAGCGTGGCCGACTTCTTCCTGCCCAAGGGCAGCCCGGTGGTCTACATCGACTCCAATTCCGGCCAGGAGGTTCTGAGACAGACCGTGAATCCCCTGGTCAAGGTACCCGTGGTGGTCCTGGTTAACGGCAACACGGCCAGCGCCGCCGAAATCCTGGCCGGTGCCATCAAGGATACCGGGGTCGGTATCCTGGTCGGGACCAAGACCTTCGGCAAAGGCGTGGTCCAGACCGTCTACCCGTTGTCCGGCGGGGCCGGCCTCAAGCTCACCACCGCCCGTTACCTGACGCCGAACAAGCACTATATCCAGCACAAGGGCATTGAGCCCGACGTCGTGGTTGCCAATCCGGCCGACAACAAGCCCGACCTCCAATATGACCGGGCTATGAAGATAATACAGGAAAAAGTCAAAGTCAACGCGGCCTGATAAGATGGTTTTCGCCGGGGCCGTCCGCTTCCCGCCCGGGGGGCCGGCCCACCCGGACCCGGGAACGCCTTTTCGGCCCGTTGCCCTTTCCTGATTTTTCCGGAGGTTGACTTGGCGGAGGAAAAGGATATAATCGAGAGGGGGGGAGAGTCCTTCCCTTTACTTCCGGGGGTGATTGGAATGTGTGAGGCCAACGCTTACCTGCGGCGCGGCGACAAGGACGAACTGTACCTGGAAATGGTGGATAAGGTTTTACCCCAGCCCGAAGGTCTGGTCCTGGAGGACATATTCGGCCGGCGCAAGGTATTGAAAGGCCGGATCCTGGAGCTGGCCCTGGTCGACCACCGTATTGTGCTGGAGGAAGATCCCAAATAGGAAAGTTGCCAGGTGGAACAGGAAGCACGGCGCCTCGGGGCGAAAGATATCTCCGGGGTGATTTTTTTGACACTGGCGGACATCAGGCGGGAGATGGACGACTGCCAGACCTGCGGGCTGGGCCGGGGGCGGCGAAACCTCGTTTTCGGCGAGGGCGACGAGGCCGCCCGGCTGATGCTGATCGGCGAGGGGCCCGGGGCGGACGAGGACCGGCTGGGTCGGCCTTTTGTCGGCGCGGCCGGCCAGTTGTTGGACCGGATCCTGGCCGCAGTGGATATCACCAGGGAGGAAGTCTATATCGCCAACGTGGTCAAGTGCCGGCCGCCGGGCAACCGGACGCCCTCGCCGGCCGAGGCGGGGGCCTGCCTGCCCTGGCTTTTCCGGCAACTGGAGACCATTCGGCCGGCCGTCATCGTTCTCCTGGGTGCCACCGCCTTCAAGTACCTGATCGGGGGTACGACCGGCATCACGGTCGTCCGGGGCAAGTGGCTGACCACGAAAAGCGGCATCGCCGTGATGCCCACCTACCACCCGGCGGCCCTCCTGCGGAACCCCGGCTGGAAGAAGCCGGTGTGGGAGGACTTCCAGCAAGTCCGGGACCGCTATAATGATGTCATAGACCCCACGCCTAAAGGCGGGGGCTTGCGGAGGAAACTCCAAGGGCCTGCGTCTTAAGGCGGGAAAGCGGTATAAGTTGCTCGCAAGGGCACAACTAT
>JAJYZD010000036.1 GCA_021800315.1 Bacillota bacterium
CCCGGACCGTGTCTTTCGTTCTGCAGGAACAGGACCGCCGCCTTTTTTTGCGGATGGCCTTCCATCAGTCCCAATCCGCTTCCCGGTTCCTGGAACAGGGAGTGGCGGCCGCCGATGCCCTGTTGGCCGGTTACGGCGGGCGGGCCCGCCTGCTCTTCGAGGGCGGGCGGGTGGAGATCGTGCTGACCATGCCGCGCCTGGAGGGCCGGGAAGATTGAAGGCGGCTTCAACCAGCGTATCCCCGGATTCGGGGCACCGCGATAGTCTAAAAAACGGTTTTCACGGCAACAATTTCTGAGACGACCCAAATCTGCGGTGTGGGGGCGCGGGAAACCTTGTTTTACGATCACGTGAAGATTTTCGTCAGCGGGGGTAAGGGGGGCGACGGGCTGGCCTCCTTCCGCCGGGAAAAGTACATACCGAGGGGCGGTCCCTGGGGGGGTGACGGCGGCCGGGGCGGCCACGTCATCCTCCACGCTTCGTCCCAACTGGCCACCCTGGCCGATTTTCGTTACCGGCGCCACTACCGGGCCGAAAAGGGCGGGTCCGGCGGCACGAAGAACCGGACCGGCCGCTGTGGCGGGGACCTGGTGGTGCGGGTGCCGGTCGGCACGCTGGTCCGTTCGGCCGACACCGGCGAAGTGCTGGCCGACCTGGTCGGGGACGGGCACTCCGTGATCGTGGCCCGGGGCGGCCGGGGGGGGCGGGGCAACATTCATTTCGCCACTCCGACCAACCGGGCCCCGGCCATGGCCGAAAGAGGCGAGCCCGGTGCCGGGCTGACCCTGGAACTGGAGTTGAAACTCCTGGCCGATGCCGGTCTGGTGGGCATGCCCAACGCGGGCAAGTCGACCCTGTTGTCGCGCCTGTCGGCGGCCCGGCCGAAGGTGGGGGACTATCCCTTCACCACTCTGGAGCCCAGTCTGGGCGTGGTACGGGTGGAGGAAGGGGTAGGCTTCGTCCTGGCCGACCTGCCCGGTCTGGTGGAAGGCGCCCACGCGGGCGCGGGGCTGGGGCATGAGTTCCTGCGCCACATCGAACGCACCCGGCTCCTGGTCCACGTGGTGGACGTGGGAGGACTGGACCCGTTGGCTGATGCGGCCCTGGTCGAGCAGGAGATGGCCCTCTACGGGCACGGGCTCGCGTCGCGCCCGGTGCTGATGGCGGCCAACAAGGTGGATCTGCCGGGAGCGGCGGAAAACCTGGTCCGCTTGAAGGAGCGGTATCCGGACCGGGAAATATTCCCGGTCTCCGGTCTGACCGGGGAAGGCCTGGCGGAGTTGGCCAGGGGCATCGCCCGCGCTACGAAGACGGCGCCGGCTCCGGTGCTGGAAACAGCCCCGGTTCAATACCGGTTTGAACCCCGGTTTACCGTGGACCGGGAAGGGGAAGGTTTCCGCGTGCGGGGACGGGAGGTCGAAAAGCACCTGGCCATGACCGACCTTGACAACGAGGAGGCCGTGGCCCGTTTCCAGCGCATCATGCGGATCATGGGCGTGGAGGAGGCGCTGCACGAAGCCGGGGCCGGGGAGGGCGCCCCGGTCTTCATCGGGGACAGCGAGTTCAGCTTTTTCGATTCTTGAGGGTTCGTAGCAGCTAATGTTTTCACCAATCATTAATACCTATCGATGTGACATAGAGCTTGCTCTGTGATATAATTAAGTATCATAGAAAAGATGTTCAGTGCCGGAGAGGCAGCCGGAAGACTGGGAGTACACCTTACTACCATCCAGCGGTGGGATCGTGACGGAAATCCGGTTACGGCGTTGCAATTAACGTAGTTGACAGTGAGGATGATAAAAAGTCGCTGCAGGGGGAGCTGGTTGACGATTTGATTTCCATCGTAACCAGTTTTTCCGGTCGGCTGTATGGTCTGCGAATTGGGCATTCTGCGCTAATCCGCGAGCGCTGGCGCTTAAGTACGCGGCGAAAGAAGGGGAAAACCTGCCGCAGGCCAAAGCGGTCAAAAGCGTACTGGCCGCGTGGGCGAAGAGCCGGGGGCTGATTAAAACCCTACATGCGGTCTTGGACTGTCTCGGTGAAAACGAGATAGAGCGCCTTCTGCGGGCGTGGGATATCAGACAGGGATTGATCGGACCGGTGCGGCCGGGCAAGGTCGCTTCATAAATGATTACGGTGATTTTAGTGCCGTACCACCTGATCGTCGAAATGGCTTTCAAATTCCCGGGAGCGCGTTTGCGCCGCCCGACGGTACCTCTCAGCGCCGTAGGGCAGGTCCACACCGAAGGCCGACCGGGCAAAACCCAGAGACCTGAGGGCCTCGGCCAGTGCATCCTTTTCCTCCGTGCTGAAAAGCCGGACCGGGTCGCCGATGGCAATGGTGTTGGGGAGAACCAGGAAGCCTTCCGGCACCACCGTACGGGCGTGGACCAGGGCCCCGACGGCCACGGCCGCTCCTTTGCGCACGGTGGCGCCGTGCAACACGGTGGCCCCGGTGGCGATGTAGGTACAGGACTCCACCACACAACCCAACAGGGTGGCGTGGGGACTAACGAAGGCGTGGTCACCCACCAGAACCGGAAATTCCCTCTCTCCGGCCGCAGTGGCCCGCAAGACAGCGTTTTCGCAGATAATGGTGCACTCGCCTATCCGTATTTCCGAGCCTTCGGCATCCACCACCGCCCCGTACATGAATCGCGAGTGCGGACCGGCCTGCACCTTCCCTACAAGAACAGCCGTGGGGGCTATATAGGCCGAAGGGTCGACGAGTGGTGAAAACCCGCGGTGTTCAATCAACATGGCATTCACCTGCTTGAGAATAATATTCTTTGTGGCTCTTATCCCATTTTGAAGGGGTGACCCTATATGGCGATAAATGGGTAATCATGGATATTCCCAGGCCAAGCGGGACAAGGGTTCCAATGTTCGTCCTTGGCCGTTAGCCCGGCCCACGAGCCCACCCCCCGCTGAAATCCGGTAAGAGCCTTCCTTGTTTCAGTTTCGATGCGCGACGTTCCCTTTTCCCTCGGAGAAGACAGGCCAGGTTGCCGACGACCAAGACACAGACGAACAAAAACCGTAGGAAGTAGAACTAACGATTATACTGGTTGCCGCCGGGGTAGCCACAGGGAACAGAAAAGCTATGACGGTATAGCGTAGACAAAGCAGAATCGCCAACAACACCATACCCAATGGCCAGAGAACTCGCCAGGAGATTCGCAATATTATCGGTTAACCCTTCTTGATGGTCATTCTCAAAGAAGTAAATTCCGTATCCAAGATATTCGTCGCGCCCCTTCGAGACCCACCACCATCCGTTGTTTACCAAATCGGGGGCATAGTGCTTGGATGTACATCTAAACCCAACGAACACTCTTTCTGTCTCTCTATCCAATTTCTATTATGCCCCCGTAGATCTTATTCATAATCATTGGCTGGCTAGTCAACCATTTGGCGTCTGCCATGGCATGCCCAACAGACCTTGACATGGCGGCGCTAACGAAGCCAAGCATGAGCGACCACAGCCGCAGAAGGAAATGGGCGTATGTACTTGACAAGCATCAGTGTAATCCTGGATGGACAGGCAGTCAACTATCATTGCGTAGTCAAAATGGACCCGAGGTCCATAAAAAATCGTCTACGTCACGTCTTGCCCGGACTGCAAGGGTGGCAATAGCTGGTTAATAACCTGAGAAAATAATCGGCAATTCCAAGACATTCTCCTGCTTGAATTAACGCCTTAATAAAATTTTATCTTCCGAGCGGCCCGCTATGTGACATTCCGCGAAAGGACCTGTCTTCTCCTCCCATCCAGGACGCCAAGCCGGCAGGCGCGACCCGTGGCATGTGCCTGGATATCAATGGCTATAATAAAGGAGGAAGCAGGGCAGCGCTGATTCCTTCCCCTTGTTATCAAAATGCAACAAGCCTGATTTTCAAGGTTTCTCGGTGTCAGCTTGGTGCGCTTGGCAGGAGTCGAATCTGCACTCTGCGCATTGATCAGGTCGGGCTAATCCGACATCCCCATGGCATCGGGCTGCCGAAAATCTGCCGAAAATAGACCCCATTATACGCCGTTTTATTCACGGGGTACTATATGTACTTAATAGAAGGGAAAACCCCCTGGCCGTTGTCGTCAGTCCTATACCATCACCGAATCATCAGCGAGGCCTTTTCGCATGCGGTCAAATAAGAGATTGTGCAAAGAAATGTGGTCCTGTCCGTCGAGCCTCCCCGCAAAGCCAAAACCGAGCGCGACGCAAGAATCTACGACTTGCCACCTACTGAAACCGAAAAGGGCAAAAGAGGCCCCTCCCCCAAAAAAAGGGAGACGGTTGCTGTCTCCGCAAGGATTTGCCATCCAGCTAAAACAAAATGAATGGACTCTGTGTAAAGTCGACAAGCGCGGCCAGTTAGTCGATTGTCTCCTATGGTGCCAAACCGTCTTATGGTGGGAAACCAGCAAAAAGCCCATTCTCCTTGTAATAGTCCGCGACCCAAGCGGAAAACAACCTGACGATTTTTTCTTCACAACTGACACCTGTTCGGAACCTATTAAGGTTGTCGCTGATTATGTTCTTCGCTGGCCAATCGAAGAGACGTTCAGAAACGTAAAGCAATTCATTCGGCCAGGGGATTTGCAAAGCTGGAAAAAACTCGGACCAGAACGGGCCTGCGGTCTGGCATTCTTTCTTTACTCGCTGGTATGGTTGTGGTTCGTCGATACTGATATAAAAACACCATCTCCGGCACCTTATCCGTGGTATCCCAAGAAAGGTACCCCTTCTTTTGCTGATGCAATGGGGTCTTTGCGTAAACAATTATGGAACGGGCACATTTCGCCCTGCTATGTTTCCCCAGATGCGATGGCAATACAAAAACCAGTCGAAGTCCTCGCACAAGCCGTCTGAAAAATCCACCTCAAACCAACCCCCCAACGGATGGATACCACTCTCTTCATATTACCAATATCCGCTATCAGTTACTCTTCCTGGCATGGCATTTCTATCCAGTGTGTTATTGATGGGAATTAATGCCGTAGTATCCCTTATATGGCTACGAGGCGGATCGTATTTGCTTTGAGCTGCACGCTCATGGAGCACCTGCGTCCCTGTAATTCTACCGTCCACAAAAACATCCAGACCTGCCCCAAATTATTCCCAAATTCCTATGCCCGGAAGGCCTAAGGCCCTCGCTGATGCGACCTTGCCTTTACGCCATCCATCCTAAACTGCGAAAGTACGCATAGGTGGACGATAACCCATTACAAGATGTGAAGCCAGTCGCGTCTCGCGTAAAGAATTCTTTCGACGTTAACAGTATTCGAGTTATCATCTACCGAGAAGAAAACAATGTAATTTTTTACAAGCAGTTTATGATAACCCATCGTCTGGAGTCGATCGTCCGATAAAAGAGGATACGTCTTCGGTATGTCCGATAAACCAGCAATAGCTTCCTCAATGGTGTCCATCATTTTTAGGGCGGTGATCGGTGCTGATAACTGTGAAGAGATGTATCGAACAATATCACGCAAGTCATTTTCGGCGGGTTCTGATACAGCGATCTTATATTTTGCCATCGGTGATCTCCTGCCGGATATCGCGCATTACATCCTCAAGCGGACGTTTTCTATCCTCCTTTACCGCTGCTCTTCCTTCATCAAGCATGCGGTAGAGTTCAAGTTTGCCGTTGAGCATCTCGTAAGTCTCGATGCTCATGACCGCCAAGTCACCTCGGCCATTTTTGGTTATGAAGATGGGTTCCCTGTTATTGTGGCAGAATGTGGATATCTCGTTGTAGTTGTTCCTTAAATCTGTACTGGACCTAATGTTTGGCATGAAGCCAGCCTCCTTATATAATCTAAAGATATTATACACGAATTTCTTTAGAGTAGCAAGAGCCTTTCGCCATAGCACAGGATCCAACCGGCAAGGAATGGGGATCTCTGCAAGGGCCATATCCACGCCGGGACCGGCCAGCCGGAGAAAGTTCCGCTGCCAGGCCGGATAGTAATTGGCTAACCAGGTCTTCTCAAAAACTTTTTTTCCCTTGCCCGGGACGGGTTCTCATCCGCCTCTTTTTATTCTATAATGTTAACCAGCCAGGTAGATCAGGTTTACATTTCATTTGGAGGTGGACCGTTTGCTGCAACATTACATACTGGACCTGGGCCAGCGGGTGATGGACGGGGAGGAACCTGCCCCGGAAGAGGTCCTGGAAATTCTGCGGGTGAGCGACGCCGACATGCCCCTTCTGCTGGCGGTGATCAGCCGGATAACGCGGGAGAAGGCTCCCGGGGAAGTGGACTTTTGCGCCGTGGTCAACGCCCGGGCCGGGCGTTGTTCCGAGGACTGTGTCTTCTGCGCCCAGTCGGTCCACTACGGTACGGACGGTCCTGCGTATCCGCTGCTGGATCCCGGGAGCATCGTGGAAGCGGCCCAAAGGGCGAAAGCCGCCGGAGCGAAGCACTTCGGGCTGGTGACGGCGGGGCGGGGACCGGGCCGGGACCTCCGGGCCATCTGCGCGGCGGTGGAAAAGGTGATCGCGGAAACCGGGTTGCGGGTGGATTGTTCGCTGGGTCTTCTGACCCGCGAGGAGGCGCGCGCCCTGAAAGAGGCCGGCGTAACCCGCTACCACCACAACCTGGAGACCGCCCGCAGCCACTTCGGACGGATTTGTTCCACCCACGGTTACGACGACAAGATTCAAACCCTGGTTGCCGCGCGGGAGGCGGGGCTTGAACTCTGCAGCGGTTGTATTATCGGCCTGGGCGAGTCGCACGGGCAGATCGTGGAACTGGCCTTCGCCCTGAAAGAGTTGGGTGTGGACTCGGTGCCGGTGAACTTCCTCAATCCCATCCCCGGAACGCCCCTGGCCGAAATAGAGGGGGGACAGCCGCTGAGCGCCCTGGAGATGCTCAGGGCCCTGGCCGTTTTCCGCCTGGTCATGCCCGCGGCCAACATCCGGGTGGCCGGCGGGCGGGAAAAGAACCTGCGGGACCTGCAGGCGCTTTCCCTGTGGGCCGGAGCCAACGCCCTGATGATCGGCGACTACCTCACCACCCCCGGCCGTCCGCCGGCCACGGACCGGCAGATGGTGGAGGACCTGGGGCTGGCCCCGGCAAGACCATGACCGACCAGGACCGCCTGGCGGGCGAGTTGGAGCACCTGCGGGAGCAAGGGCTCTACCGGCGGCTCCGGGTCCAGGAGACCATGGCCGGACCGCGGGCCGTGGTCGACGGCACCCCGTGCCTGATGATGGCCTCCAACGGGTACCTGGGCCTGGCCGCCCATCCGGAGGTGATGGCCGGGGCCAGGGAAGCGCTTTCGCGCTGGGGGGCGGGCACCGGCGGTTCCCGGCTGACCACCGGCGATTTCCGGGTGCACCACGAGCTGGAAGAGGAACTGGCCGATTTCAAGGGGGAGGAGGCGGCCATCCTGTTCGGCAGCGGCTACATGGCCAACCTGGGGGTCCTCTCGGCCCTGGCCGGACCGGACGACCTGGTGGTGAGCGACGGCTTGAACCACGCCAGCATCATCGACGGCTGCCGCCTGACCCGGGCCCAAACCGCGGTTTACCGGCACGGGGACACGGATCATCTGGCCGGGATCCTGCGGGACAGGCGGGCCGGCCGGACCTGGATCGTCACCGACGGGGTGTTCAGCATGGACGGGGATCTCGCCCCCCTGCCGGCGATTGCCGGGCTGGCCGACGAGCACGGCGCCGGGATTATTCTGGACGATGCCCACGCCACCGGCGTCGTGGGTCCGGGCGGCGCCGGCACCGCCGCCCGCTTCGGCCTGCAGGGCCGAATCGACGTCCAGGTGGGCACCCTGAGCAAGGCGCTGGGGAGCCAGGGGGCCTTTGTCACGGGCTCCCGCATTCTCGTCGATTACCTGCGCAACCGTTCGCGCAGTTTCATCTTTTCCACCGCGCCGCCGCCGGCCGCGGTGGGAGCGGCCCGGGCCGCCTTAAGGCTCATCCGGGCCAATCCCCACTGGGTAGCCGAGCTGAGAGAGAAGACGGACTATCTGCGCCGGGGCCTCTCGGCCCTGGGCTTTAGCGTGCCGGCAGGGGAAACGCCCATCATACCGGTGCTGGTCGGGGATGCCGGGGCGGCCTTGCGCCTGGCGGAGTCCTTGCTGGAACGGGGGGTCTTCGCGCCGGCCATCCGGCCGCCCTCCGTGCCGCCCGGGGAAAGCCGCCTGCGGGTGACGGTCATGCTCAGCCACGGCCGGGAGGACCTCGACCTGGCCCTGGACGCTTTCAGCCGGGCCGGTAAAATTGCGGGGGTGACGGGATGAGCGCGGGGTTTTTCGTCACCGGTACGGATACCGGGGTGGGCAAAACGGCCTTGACGGGGGCGTTGGCCTGCGGTTTGCGCCGCCGGGGCCTGGATCCGGGGGTAATGAAACCACTGGCCAGCGGGGCGACCCGGGGGGGAAGCGGCCTGGTGTCGGCGGACGCCCTTTTCCTGGTCCGGATGGCCGGGGTAAGCGATGACCTTGATTTAATCTGCCCGGTCTGCCTGGAATTGCCGCTGGCTCCGGCCGTAGCGGCGGAACTGGCCGGGCAACGGGTGGATCTCGTCCGGGTGGAACAGGCCTTCCTGCGGCTGGCCACCCGTCATAACCCGATGCTGGTGGAGGGTGTGGGAGGACTGATGGTGCCCCTGGCGCCCGGCGTCCTCGTCGAAGACCTGGCGCTCGGCCTGGGTTTGCCCCTGGTGGTGGTGGCCCGCGCGGGCCTGGGCACGGTCAACCACACCCTGCTCACCCTGGCCCGGGCCCGGGCCAGGGGCCTTTCGGTGGCCGGCGTGATATTAAACGGGATGAGCGCGGACCCGGACCCGGCCGAGAGCACCAACGCCCGGGTTATAGCCGCTCTGGGCGGGGTAAGGATCCTGGGCGTGATTCCCCGGGGCGAAGGCGTCGACGTGGAAGCGGGCCGGGCCGGTAACATGGCCGCCCTGGTGGAGGAACACCTGGATTGGGCCGCGATTATGGCCGTACTCGAAGGGGATGCGGTCTGAACAAAGGAGAATATGCCGCCCTGCTTACGGACGGTGCGGCGCACGTCTGGTATCCTTTCATCCGGATGCGGGACTATCCGGCCGGCGAACCGCTCTTCATCGAACGGGCGCAAGGGATGCGGCTCTGCGACGTCAGGGGCCGCGGCTGTTACGACGGGGTTTCCTCCCTGTGGCTGAAGGTGCACGGCCATCCGCATATCGACCGGGCGGTAAGGGATTAACCGGACGGGATGGCCCATTCCGCGATGCTGGGCTTGAGGCGTCCGGGAGCGGTACGGCTGGCCCAAAAGCTGATTGACATAACACCGCAAGCGTGAAGCCTCCCCACCCTGAAGGGCGGAGATTCCACCCTCTGCTGTGAGGCACCTCCGCCTTTTTGAGGGGCTGGAGGTGGACCTTATGGCTTCATGGTCCTAGAGTTACGCCGCAAGTTTGCTCTACGAGAGAGCAGTTCTTTCGACATGCGAAACGTTTCGCATAGGACCGGTCTTTTGGGAATCGGTTTTACGTGGCAGCCCTGGTGACCCGCCACAACCCCATACCGATTGTCAAGGAGCTACTATTATGATATACCTAGGTGATAGTGCTGTCAATAAGGGGCATGTCTCAGAAATATGTTGACGAGTCTGGCCGGTGAGAGCGGATACACCCATCGGGGGCAGGAACCGGAAACTCCGGAATTCCAGCAAGAGGCAGACACCCTGCGGATCGAAGTCGCCTTCTTAGGCCCGGAGGTCTGTCAACTAATTTTCGGGCAAAAATGAGACATGCCCAATAAGGCCCAAGGTATTTTTTGAAATTAATTTTGCCTTTCATCTCCTCCCTAAAGGGAGGAGACTTCCCGGCGAGTATGTTAAACAAGGTCTTTTACTCGAACACCGGTTCCACGGCGGTGGAGATCGCCCTCAAGACGGCCTTGACGTACTTCCGGCGGGAGACAGACTTTCCAACCGGTCCGACTCCTTCGGAAAAGATGGCTACCAAAACCACTTTCTGATATAATGGTGGTCGGCGGGCTCTGATAGGGGACCGATCTTTTTCCTGGGCGGGTGGATATGGCGGGCCGAAACTTAAAGGGAACAAAACGCGTGGTGGTCAAGGTAGGTTCCAGTTCGATCACCGGGACGGGCGGCGAACCGGACGCCGGACGGCTGGCCGGCCTGGCCGGCCAGGTGGCCGCGCTGAAGGGAAACGGCACGGAGGTTCTGCTGGTGTCCTCGGGAGCCGTCGCCGCCGGTGTGGGCCGGCTGGGACTCGCCGCGCGGCCTTCCACCATCCCCGAGAAGCAGGCCTGCGCGGCCGTGGGCCAGGGAATCATCATGCAGGTGTACGAGAAGCTTTTTTCCGGACACGGGCTCATTGCGGGCCAGGTGCTTCTCACGCGGGGGGATCTGGCCGACCGCGGCCGTTTCCTCAACGCCCGCAATACGCTCAATACCCTGCTCCATCTCGGCGTGGTGCCGGTCATCAACGAGAACGACACCGTGGCGGTGGAGGAAATCAATTTCGGCGACAACGATTTTCTTTCCGCCCTGGTGGCCGGCCTGGTGGACGCCGACCTGTTGTGTCTCCTGACCGACATCGACGGCTTCTACACCGCCGACCCGCGGGTGGATGCCGGGGCCCGGCTGATTCCCACCGTCGCCGCCATTACGCCGGAACTGGAGTCGTCGGCCGGCGGACCTGGTACCACGCGGGGTTCCGGCGGCATGGCATCCAAACTGGCGGCGGCCCGGGTGGCCGTGCAGTGCGGTACGGCCGTGGTGGTCGCCCACTCGCGCGAGAGGGACGTCCTGCCCAGGATCCTGGCCGGGGAGGAACTGGGTACCTTTTTCCGTCCCGGGGCAACCCGTCTGGAGCACCGCAAGCGTTGGATAGCCCACGGGGCGCCGGCGGCCGGCCGGGTCGAGGTGGACGGCGGGGCGGTCCGGGCCCTGGTGCGGGGCGGCAAGAGCCTTCTGCCTTCGGGCGTGCTCGGAGTGGAAGGATGTTTCGAAGCGGGGACCACCGTGGGCATATTCGGGGCCGACGGGCGGGAGGTGGCCAGGGGCATCGTCAATTTCAACTCCCGTGAACTGACCATGATCAAGGGCAGGCAAACCGGGGAGATTGAGGGGCTGTTGGGTCATAAAGATTATGACGAGGTCGTGCACCGCAACAACATGGTGCTCATGACCCGGGTTCCGGGTGGTTAAGGGAAGGGAGTTGGTTTTTTTGTCCGAAGTGGGGGAGAAGGCCGTCCGGGCCAGGGATGCCGCCCGCCGGCTGGCCCGGGTGCCGGTTGGGATCAGGAACAAGGCCTTGCTGGGCATAGCGGCCGAGTTGGTGAACAGTTGCAAATACATCCTGGACGCCAACGCCGTGGACATGGAGGCGGGACGGGCCAAGGGACTGTCCCGGGCCCTGCTGGACCGGCTGATGCTCACCCCGGACAGGGTGGAGGAAATGGCCGCGGGCGTGAAAGCGGTGGCGGCCCTGCCCGACCCGCTGGGAACGGTGGACGGTATGTGGACCCTGGCCAACGGGCTTTCGGTAGGACGCGTCCGCGTGCCCCTGGGGGTCATCGGCATCATCTACGAAGCCAGGCCCAACGTGACGGTGGACGCCGCTTGCTTATGCCTCAAGGCCGGTTCGGCGGTCATCCTGCGCGGTGGATCGGAAGCTTTTCGATCCAACCTGGCGTTGGCGCAGGTCCTGGTCAGGGCGGCCCTGGACGCCGGCCTGCCGGAAGGCGCCATAGGCATGATCGAGACCACGGACCGCTCGGCCGTGGAGGAACTGATGAAGCAACGGGACTGCGTGGATGTGATCATCCCCCGCGGCGGCGCGGGGTTGATCGCATCAGTGGTGAACAATTCCACGGTGCCGGTGATCGAAACCGGAACCGGCAACTGCCATGTCTACGTCGACGAGGGGGCCGACCTGGAGATGGCCAGGGATATCGTGATCAACGCCAAATGCCAGCGCCCCGGCGTTTGCAACGCCATGGAAACCCTCCTGGTGCACAAGGCGTCGGCCGCCGCCTTCCTGCCGGTGGTGCTGGAGGCCCTCGGGGAGCGCGGGGTGGAGGTGCGGGGCTGCCCCGCGACCAGGGCCGTGGCGTCGTGGGTGGTACCGGCCGTCGAGGAAGACTGGGCCACCGAGTTTTTGGACCTCGTGTGTGCGGTCAAAGTGGTGGAGGGCATGGAAGAGGCGATGGATCACATCTACCGCTACGGTTCGGGGCATTCCGAGGCCATCGTGACCAGGGACTGGGGCCGCGGCCGGCGTTTCCTGAAGGAAGTGGACGCGGCGGCGGTTTACGTCAACGCCTCGACGCGGTTTACGGACGGTTTCCAGTTCGGCTTCGGCGCCGAGATCGGCATATCCACCCAGAAGCTGCACGCCCGGGGGCCCATGGGCCTCGCGGCGCTGACGACTTATAAGTACGTCGTGTACGGGGACGGACAGGTGAGGTCCTGACAAAAGCACAAAAGTGGCCGGGCGATCGCCCGGCTTAACTTTTCCGGGGGGGGTGCCTTAAGCGCCTGGCGCGGAGGGGTCCCGTTCCAGGGGGGCCGGCCAGGCCGGTTCCCGGGCCACCGGTCCCCGCACCAGGGTGGTGTGGAAGGTCTGGAAGCCCTGACGGACGGCGGCGATGGAGTCCCGGGCCGCCTGGAGGGAGTTGACGACATAGTCCAGGTTCCTGTCGACGTGGGTTCCTCCGTTCGGCGAACTGAGAACGAGCAGCATGAGGATCAGAAAAAGGGTAAAGGGATTCTGGTTCTCCAAGGCAGAGTACCTCCTTGCGGGCGGAAAAAACCTCTATTGGGATAAAGTATTCGTCGTTTACAGGGGTGGTGACTGGGAGCGGTTGAAAGGGGGAGAGCCTACTTTACCACCGGTGGCAGGTTTGCGGCCTGGTGGTAGTAGTCTTGGGAGATGCGCTCGGTGACGGTGCGTCCGTCCGGGCCGGCTATCTTGCGATAGACCGCCACGCCGACGGTGTTTTGCCCGTCGGATCCCAGCGCGAGCTGGTCCGGGGCCGGCACGGGGACGCCCCTGGGGGTGGTCACCCTGGTATAGACGAAAACCTGCTCGGTCTCCTTTCTCTCGCCGAAGATCCGGACGGTCAGCCTGTCGCCCCGGACATGGGCGCCGATATAGACGGGATAGCCGGTATTATTTACCAGTTTCAGGTCCCGGTTATCCCAGTTGAGGGTGGCGTCCAGCCCCAGTGGGACGTAGGGTACGACCAGGGTATGGGGGTAGCGCTCCGTGATCTTCAGGCCGGCCAGCAGGGCGGCGTTGTACAGGGTGCTGGCCAACTGGCAGACACCGCCGCCGGTTTGATTCACGAGGGCGTAGCCGACGATCGCCGGCGCCGGCTGGAAGCCGCGGTCCGCCGCGCGGGGGCCGAGGCGGGCGTTTAAGGAAAACTCCTGGTTAGGCGCGAGCAGGGCGCCGTCGAGAAGGCGGGCGGCCAGGACGATGTTATAGTCGCGCCGGGCTTGCGCCGGGTTGAGGTTCGTGGTGAAGCCGGCCAGCAGGCTGTTCAGGGGTGCCAGTTGGGATTCCCCGACGGCCGGGGCGGCGCCGGTGAAGACGAGGGGGGCGCTTTCCCCTTGGGGGGACAGGACCGGCCCGACCTCGTCCTGGGTGGCCCGGATAGCTATCCGACGGCCCGGTTGGCCCGGAACCACGGTGACGGCGCCCCCGGTCACGGTCAGGGAGGCGTCCCGCGCGGGTGTGGCCGCCTGCCGGTTGATGGCGGCCAGTTGTACCGCGAGGCGATTGGGCCGGTAAACGAAGCCCGGCTGGAGATTCACCGGACGGCCCAGAAGCCGCAACATGGCCAGGGCGGCTTGCGGCGAACCGTTGTCCAGGCGGGCCGCCGCAAGGTTCAACACCAGGCCCAGGTTGGAAGAGGCGCCGAGGGCGGAGTACGGGATGGCCCACTTTCTCCCGTCGCCGTCCAGGGTCAGGTTTAAACCCGGGTTATCCGCGGGGAAGAGGATCGAAGCAGCCCGCCGCAGGGATGAGAGGGAGAGTCCCGCGGCGGACATGTTCCCGACATACACCCCGGGGGGAATCCTGCCGGAGTACAGGCTGGTGACGGTACCGGCGGAAAAAGCGGTACCGGTCGCAACCTGGACGGATACCAGGGCGGCCAGTACCAGTACCTTCGGCAGACAGCGCATAGAATCTTCCTTTACCTGGTACTTATGGTCAGTTCGATATATTTATCGGCTGCAATAACCTTTTCGATTAGATCTTCGGTTACTACCTCCCCCTCCCTGGCCACAATGGTCCCTTCGGCGTCCACGATGTCCGCCGTTACGGTGCGTCCGGTCAAAAACTCCCGCTGTTTTCCCACGAAGGCGCTAAAGCCGTTTTCGGGGGCCTTCGCTTCCGGGGGAGCGACGGCAGAAGGCTGGGGCGTCTCCGGAGGCAGTTTCCCGTCCTCGAGCAGGGGGAAACCGTCCGATACGATGAGGTAGGCGGGGCTGTACGTAATGATGGCTGAAGCCGGGATGAGGCCGCTGGCCTGTCCGGTCAGAAAACAGCCGGCGATCGCTCCCCCGTTGTCCGTATCCACCACGTATTCGCTTACGGTACCCTGCAGCGTGCCCTTCGTGTCCAGTACCCGCAGTCCGGTGACCTGCACGTTTTTCATCAGCAGGTCGACCACGTCCGGGAAATTGACGACGCTCTCCATGGCGGACCGGCTGTCGATGGTCAGCGCGTGTTCACCTACGCCCACCACGCGTTCGAAGGGCAGCACCAGGACCTCACCCGGCGAGTCGGATACTTCCGCCGTCACATACTGCACCTTCTTCCGGGCGGGGTTCACGACCATGGCCTTGACCCGTCCGACTCTGGTGCCTTCGGCGATGCCCACTATGGGCAGATTAATGATTTCCCGCGATTTCTTCACCTTGCCAGCCTCCTCGTAATATTAGTCTGCCGGCCAAAACGGCAGCCCTGGACCTGGTTTCTGCGCTCAAATCCCGGTACGGCACCGGACTTTCCCCGTCAGTCCGCAACGTTTGCAAAATTGCCTGGCAATATGCCGCGCTTACGATCATAGCGTTGAGGATCTCGCCCTCGGGAGCGTACCCGGCCAGGCAGTGCCGGACAACCTCCACCGCCTGCCAGTACTGGCCGAGGTCCCGGTAAACCTCGGAAAGCCGCAACATGAGTCGCGCCTTGGTCCGGGCGGGCGGCCGGGCCGCGAGTTCGCTGAAGAGGCCTTGCAACTCGCGCGTGTACCCGTTTCGCTCTTCCGGCGACAACCCGGTCCGGGCCGGCGCATCCGTTCCGGGTGGCGGCGCTTCCTCCGGCTCCGGCCTTTTCGCGGCCTGGCCGACCTCCGGTTGGTCCGCCGGGTTATCCATGGCCTGGTCCGGCTGGTCCACCGGCTCATCCGGGGCTTCGTCGCAAACCAATGCTTCGGGCCCGGAGTCCGGCTCCGGTGGATCCGTCTCCGGAGCGACGGGGGGCGGGTCCACCGGAGTTCCGGTAGCAGCCATGTGACGGGCCAGGACGGCCGCGAAGGCGGTTTCCCCCGGGTCATCATCGGCGGTGAGCAGGCCTACCGTCTTGCCGACGTAGACGTTCTCCGGATCGGCCGGGATACGCGCCTTGCCCCGCGCCAAAACCCTTTCCCAAACCAGGGTTAGACCGGCGGAAAAAAGGCCGATCAAGAGGATATAGACGACGATGACGCTGAAAACGTTCAGCCAGGCCAGTAAGCGGGGCAGCGCGATGCTGAGGACCAGGGAAAACCCGACCGAAGCGTAATAGACCGGCGGTGCGACAGGTATGGATTTTCCGAGGAAAAAATAAACGGCGACCACAACCAGGCTCGAGGCCACCAGCAAGAGGATGTACGCAGGCATATAACACCCCGCCGTCAGACCCGGCCGGTGGCCGGGTACGCTTCATCATCGTCAATTTCAACATTTCTCGTCAGATTCCTCCCGAGGGGGAAGTAACCGGCCGCCGGACTTTTCCCCCCAACTTATTTTCGACTTTTTACTTGACCCTGCCAATACAAACCGTTATTATAGTTCCATGGAGCCTGCAGGAGTTGGGGCCAGGGGCAAGTCTGCCGGAATCGGCATCATGGGGGGTACATTCGACCCCATCCATTACGGACACCTGGTGACGGCCGAAGGTGCGCGCTCGGATTTCGGATTGGACACGGTGGTGTTTGTGCCGGCGGCCCGGCCGCCCCACAAGGAGCCGCGCAGGATCCTGGCGGCGGAACACAGGTTGACGATGACCACCCTGGCGGTGGACACGAACCCTTATTTCAGCGTTTCGGCAATGGAGGTGGAACGCCGGGGACCATCCTACACCATCGACACCGTGCGGGAAATGCAGTTGTGTTACCCGGGCCGGGAAATATATTTTATAACCGGTGCCGATGCGGTTTTGGAGATACTGACCTGGAAAAACGTCGGAGAACTGATGGAGATGTGCTACTTTATTGCGGCGACCCGTCCCGGTTACCAACTGGAGAATCTGCAGGTAAAGCTGGCCAGCCTGCCCCCCGGGCGGTTGGCGAGGATTCACTCGCTGGTGGTACCGGCCCTGGCGATTTCGTCGACCGACATACGGCAGCGGGTTCGCGAGGGACGACCCATAAAGTACCTCCTGCCGGAGGTGGTGGAGGACCATATTCACCGGGAGGGGCTGTACCGTACATAATCGGGGCTGCATAAGGCCAAAAGCCTTTTGCAATAATAAGTTGTAGGCTAAAATAGAGTTAAGGAGTGTCGCGTGTGTCTCGTACGTTGTATGTGGGAAACCTGCCCTGGTCCACAAGGGCGGAAGATTTGCAGGAGGTTTTCTCGGCTCACGGGGAGGTCGTGGGCAGCCGGGTGATCAGCGACCGGGAAACCGGGCGGTCCAGAGGGTTCGGTTTCGTGGAAGTCCGCGACGAGGATGCGGATGCCATGATAGCGGCTATGAACGGTGCCGATATGGGTGGCCGGATAATCACGGTCAACGAGGCCAGGTCCAGGGACGACAGGCCCGACCGGGGTTGATAATCAAAACCTCCGGTGCCGGAGGTTTTTCTTTGCGGCCGGGCGCGAGCGGGCCCGGCGAGTACCAGGCATCCACCGGGCGGTGGATGCCGAAGGGTTTTGCGACCGGAAAGGAGGGGGCTTTGACCCTGGATGGGCTAACCCTGGTTCAGGCGGTGGTGGACGCTGCCGGTGAAAAAAAGGCCGACGACGTCGTGGTCCTGGACATCGGCAAGGTATCCGTCATTTGTGATTTTTTCGTGATCGCCACCGGCCGCTCCACCACCCAGGTAAAGGCCGTGGCCGACCACATTGAAGAGCGGTTGCTTAAAGCGGGGGCGCGATTGTCCGGGCGGGAGGGCTACCGGGAGGGCCGGTGGATCCTGTTGGACTTTTACGATGTGGTCGTGCACGTGTTCCTGCAGGCCGAACGCGAGTTCTATAACCTGGAGCGGGTCTGGCAGGATGCCCGGGTGGTTTCGTTGGGGGAGACCGGCGGGGAAATAAAAGCCGGTGCACATTCGGGTTGACTTCCGGGCCTCCTTGGCATTATAATTAACTGCGTTACGTAAATGGTCCCGGACGGGCCGGGACGCGCGGGGCTGTGGCGCAGTGGGAGCGCGCTTCCTTGGCATGGAAGAGGCCGCGGGTTCAATCCCCGCCAGCTCCACCAGCAAAAGGTCCGGGGTCCCGGGTGGTGGACCGGGATTTTGACCGGAACGAACAAAGCCTGACCAGAGATGGTCGGGCTTTTTGCCTCCGGGCAGGAATGAACGGGGAAATGTAGAACAACGTGAGCGGAGAAACGGCAAAAGCGCCCGCCGGCGGGCGGATGCCGGAGGGAGGCGGGCATGCCGGACCTCAAGGAACGGGCCGCCAGGAACAGGACGGTTTTCCTGACGGATGAAGAGAAGCAGGACTTACGCGGGGAAATCGTTTTCGCGCCTGTCGGTGCCCAATCGACCTTGATCAACAAGGTGGTCTGCGGGGACATTTTCCAGGTTGCCGGACATATTCCCAAAGCCTCGGTTGATCTGTTGTTTATCGATCCCCCGTATAATCTCGATAAAAAATTCAATAACAACAGCTTTAGCCGGATGGACCTGAAGGAATACGAAAAATGGATGGATTCGTGGCTCAGCATGTTACTAAGGATCCTCAAGGATGACGCTTCGGTTTATGTTTGCGGTGACTGGCGCAGTTCCCCCGCCATATATGAAGTGATGAGTAAATATCTATATGTACACAACAGGATTACCTGGGAAAGGGAAAAAGGAAGAGGAGCCTTAAGGAACTGGAAGAATGTTTCGGAGGACATATGGTTCGGATCGCCTGGCAGGGCATACTATTTCAACCCCGGGGCGGTGAAGCTCAAACGAAAGGTCGTCGCTCCCTACCGCGACCCGGAGGGCAACCCCAAGGATTGGGACGAGGCTGAAGGCTTCAGGCTTACCTATCCCTCCAACTTGTGGACCGACCTAACGGTACCCTTCTGGTCCATGCCGGAGAACACCGACCATCCGACGCAGAAGCCGGAAAAGCTGCTCGCCAAAGTCATTTTGGCCAGTTCCCGTCCGGGGGACCTGGTGTGTGATCCTTTTCTCGGATCGGGAACAACGGCGGTGGCGGCTAAAAAACTGGGACGCCGGTACCTCGGTGTCGAAATTGAGGAAGAGTATTGTTGCCTGGCCGCCAAGCGTCTGGCCAGGGCGGATGTCGATCCGTCGATCCAGGGTTACGCCGGCAAGGTCTTCTGGGAGCGGAACACAGGGCCGAAAGCGGGGCGGTGACGCGCGAAACGGTCGCGGGGTTCCCGGGAAAAAGCCGGCAGGTTTTTTGGGTCCGGAAACAGAACCTTGTACCAGTGTAATTAAGGGGGCAATATTGGCGTGGCCGGTCACTATGACTTCAAGCTGATCGAAAACAAATGGCGGGAAAAGTGGGCGCTCGCCCCTCCGGTCCGGCCGGATGGAGAAAAACCGAAGTATTACTGCCTGGAGATGTTCCCCTACCCTTCGGGGAAGCTGCACATGGGGCATGTGCGCAACTACAGCATCGGCGACGTCATCGCCCGCTTCAAAACGATGTCCGGTTTCGCCGTACTTCATCCCATGGGCTGGGATGCCTTCGGCCTGCCGGCGGAAAACGCCGCCATCAGCCACGGCATCCATCCCTTCCGCTGGACGATGGACAACATCGACCGGATGAGGTTTCAACTGAAGCAGCTGGGCATCAGCTACGACTGGGGGCGGGAGATCGCCACCTGCCACCCCGGGTACTACCGCTGGACGCAGTGGCTGTTCCTCCGGCTTTTCCAACGGGACCTCGCTTACAAGAAGAAGGCTCTGGTGA
>JAJYZD010000282.1 GCA_021800315.1 Bacillota bacterium
CCACCAGCAATCGTTAATGAAGGATGATTACACCAAAGATCCCGGGTGAACCGGGCTGAGCCACAGGTCAAAAGAGAACCAGGAATCAAAAGAGAACCAGGAACAACGAAAAAAGGCGGCACCCCACGTGCCGCCTTCCCTGCAACCGAAAAACCCTGTATCACTAGCATACACGCTCGCTCGCCAACCGTGCAACCTTGCGACAGTGGCCATGCTCAGGGCGGCGCCGTCCAAATCGTGGCCTTCCCGTATAGCAGACTAGACACAGTCTAGTCTGCAGTAAAGAAGCTTGGCGATGTTCCCGGCACCAACTTTCAAAATTGTGCGCCTGCTTTCCAGCCTGGGCAATGTCGTCGGTAAGGTAAGCAAAACGGCCCTTACGAATGAGACCGAAAGTTTCCACGAGTCCATCGACAACATATTTAGCTACACCGTACCATAGCATCTGTTCGCCCCACGTTGTTTCCGGGATGTCAACGTATTTGATCGCCTTTCCGAGTACCCCCGATAAGATCGATGCCATATCGTCTATCGAGATTAGTTCCGGGCCTGTTAGCTCGTAGCCATGGCCCTCGTGTGTTGACGATAAGAGCGCCGTGCAGGCCACTGCCGCGACATCCCTGGTATCTACCGGCGCGAATTGACTGGTACCGCCGGGGAAATAGACCGCGCTTTCTTTCTTAATGGTGGGAACCCTCTGCAATGCGGTAGACATGTACATTGACGGCCGCAAAAATGTCCAGGCAACTCCGGAAGAGCGAATCAGCTCTTCCCGTTCATGATGCCAGTGGCCGTGACCTTCTACGGGATTCCATCCGGCCTCTTGACTGGACAGCTTGACAATGTGTCGCGTCCCGGCTGACATAGCAGCGGTTATCACGCTGATGTCCTGTTGCGTCTTGGATGTCAGCAGGAAAACCCTCTCGATGCTCTCGAGGGCGGGGCGTATTGTCTCCGGTCGATCAAGATCGCCAACCATACATTCAACTTTATCGCCAAGGTCAGCTACCTTGCGGGGGTCACGCACCAAAACCCTCGGCCGTTCCCCAACCTCAACAAGCTGGTTGACCAATTCCGCCCCGACCGCACCAGTTGCAACTTGCCTTCGACGCCGGTATTACATTAGAATAAAACATCGCCATGTCGCTTATCCTACATGCCGCTGCATTAGGAATACTATCACGGAACAAGGCAATGCTCAATCATTAAAAACCGGAAAAGTGTTGCGTACGCAACGGAGGGTGAGAAAATGATGAATAACGTGGAGGACACCGAGGACCTGCGAGTGCGGCGCACCCGCAAGCTAATGCAGAAAGCGCTGATCGAGCTGACTATTGAGAAAGGGTTTGCGGACATAACCGTTCATGATATTACTGATCGAGCAATGGTTAACCGATCTACATTCTACCGCCATTTCACCGACAAATATGATCTTCTGGATCAGTTTATGCTCAAGATCTACGAACTAACTGGGCATCAAGAAGAATTCTTGCCGCCAGGCGAGGAATGCCCGGCAGTATATAAAGCGCCAGTTGGGCTGGTCAACCTGGTTCAGCATGTACAGACATATTCCAGCTTTTACCGTGTAATGCTGGGCGAGAAGGGAGATCCGGGATTTACTCAGAAAGTCCTCCAATATGTCGAAAAGCGCTTTCGCCACCTTCTCGTCAATATGGAATTGCAGAGCAAGTCAACTGTTCTCCCGATTGATCTTTTACTGAGCTACGTGTCGCATGCCGGAATTGGTGCAATTGTTTGGTGGATAGAGAATGACCAACCCTGCTCACCTGAACAACTTGCGACCTGGCTTAACCAGTTTAGCATGGCGGACATAAACCACGCCCTGGATGCGGCGCGATAGAAAGGCAGCACGCCCGTGCTGCCTTTCTATCGCAAACCCCGCCGCCTGACCAATCTTTCCCGGAGAGCATTCAGCGGCGGCCTCTCCCGCCACCGAAAATCATCAGGATGTCCAAAATGAACACGAAGAGGTTGACAAAGTCCAGGAAAATGCTTACCGCGACCATTACCGCGTCGTCGGCGCCGGCATACTTGGCCCGCTGAAAATCGAGGGCCGTCATGATGGCGAACAAGGCCGCGCCGCCAATGCCGATGAGCAGCCCGAAAGGACTGAAGAAGCGGCTGAAGAAGAAAGAGAGCACCAGGATGCCGAGCAGCACCAACAGGGCGATCATGAGAAACCGCGACAGCGTCCCCAGGTTGCGCCTGGTGGTCAGTCCGTACAGGCCGAACAGGGCGAACACGGTGAAGGAGATGACCGCCGCCTCGGCCAGCAGGCTGCCGCCCGCGCCGGTCTGATCCAGCCCTTGCACCACGGGGGCCAGAAAACCGCCCGCCGCCGCCGCGAATACCAGGGCCAGGGCACCGGCCGTCCCGCTGCTCGCCGTGCGCCCCTGGGCCCGGTCGCGGCGAGCCATCCCCGGGAGGATGAACAGCAGCGCTATCTCCACAAAGAAGGCCGGCCAGGACATGGAGGGCGGCACCAGGAAGGCGCCGGCGGCCATGGCCAGGAACATGAAGGACAGGATACCCATAACGTGCGACAAACCTACCGGGCGCTCCGCCGCCCGGGACTCATAACCTCCGGCGAAAGCCAATTGGAAAACCTCCCCGCAGTCTAAAGAATTCTAACCCGGTCCAAAGGCCAATAGATCAGGACCGCCTTGCCCACGATGTTGTTGCGCGGCAGGAAGCCCCAGTAGCGGCTGTCCTCGCTGTTGTTCCGGTTGTCCCCCAGCACGAAGTAGGATCCGGCCGGCACGGTCACCGGACCGTAATTCGCCTTGACCGTGGCCTTGAACCCCGGGGGCAGGTACGGCTGGGGCACCTCTTTCCCGTTGATGTACAGCCGCCCCTGTCGCAGGGCGACGGTCTGCCCTCCGGTCGCTATCAGCCTCTTGACCCAGAACGCCGACGGGTCCATCGGCGGATGGAAGACGATGATATTACCCGGTGCCGGCGGCCAGATATCATAGACAAGCTTGTTGACCAGAATGTGGTCGTTGATATCCAGGGTGGGTTCCATGGAAGCCGACGGAATCCAAAACGGGGCCAGAACGAAGATCCTGATGACGGCGGCCAATACCAGGGCGATGACGATTGTCTCCAGTATCTCCCTGCCGGCCGACCGCTGCTGCCGAAGCATGTTTTTCTCTAATCCGTCCAAATAATTTACCCCTTTATGCCTGCCTGTTACTTCAGTATACCATAATAGCCGGTAATTCTGAAAAAAGGCTTAAAGGGGTATAAAAGACGGGTAAAAAACCGGTTCCCTCCCTAGGCCGCGCGTCCCAGCAACGCCCGCAATTCCTCCCCGGATATCCTTTCCCGCCCCAGAAGAGCCTCCCCTGCCCGGAGAAGGGTTTCCCGGTTCTCCCCGATAATGGTCCTCACCCTCTGTTCCTGTTCCTGCACCAGGGCGCTCACGGTTTCGTAGTGCAGTTGCCAGGGCAGCTTGTCCAGACCCACCACCCCCAGGGGGGACATGCCGCTCTTCAGGATGGTTTCCGCCGCCGCCAGGGCCTGCTCGATGTCGCCGCCCGCGCCGGTGGAGCGCGAACCGCAGACGATTTCCTCGGCCACCGCCCCGCCCAGGGTCACGGCGATCCGCTCTTCCAACTGCTCCTTGCTGTGCAGGTAGGCATCCTCCCGGTCGCTGGCCCGCATGTAACCCAGGGCGTGGCCCCGCGAAGTCACCGTGACCGTGGAGACCGAACCGGGCCGCAAGAGTTCGCTCACCAGGGCGTGGCCCGCCTCGTGCACGGCCACCCGCCGCATCTCTTCCTCACCCGGGCGCCGCTCCAGCCTCTCCCCCATGATCACCTTGTCGATGGCTTCCATGAAGTGCCGCTGTCCGACGGCGGTCTCTTCCTGGCGCATGGCCAGGATGGCCGCTTCGTTGCAGACGCTCTCCAGGTGGGCCCCGGAAAACCCGAGGGTCTGCCTGGCCACGTCTTCCAGGGCGACGTCGGCCGCCAGGGGCTTGTTCTTCGTATGCAAGGTGAGGATTTCCAGCCGGCCCGTCTTGTCGGGGAGGTCCACCTGCACCCGGCGGTCGAACCGTCCCGGCCGCAAAAGCGCCGGATCGAGCATGTCCGCCCGGTTGGTGGCCCCGATCACCAGGACGCTCACCCGATCGTCGGGTTGGATGCCGTCCATCTCCACCAGCAACTGGTTCAGGGTCTGGTCATACTCCAGGTGGCTGGTGGTCTGTCCCCTCTTGCCCCCCAGGATCTCGATCTCGTCGATGAACACGATGGCGTTTTCCTTGTTCTGCCGACGGGCCATATCCCGGGCCTGGCCGAACACCTTGCGCACCCGCTG
>JAJYZD010000283.1 GCA_021800315.1 Bacillota bacterium
GCAGGGATGTTCCTGGTGGTCGGCATTCCCGCGGCTTTCGCCGCCACGGCCGGCACCGGCCCGGCGGTGACAATTACCGTTTCGCCGCTCGCGCCGGCTACCACAACCAGTTCGTCCGTGACTCCGGGTCTCAAGTGGTTCGGACAAAAGGTGGCCGGGATCCTGGCCAAGGATTCCGGCCAGAGCGTCACCCAGGTTGCATCAATGAAGGCCAATAGTGAAAAATGGAGCGCGGTGGCGCAGGCCCTGGGAGTTAACGCGGCTACGTTCAAAAGCCAGCTTTCCACCCTGAGGCACCAGGTATTCATGAACCGGCTCCGTTCAAGTGCTACCGTAGCGGTCCTGGTCAAGGCGAGCGGCAAGACGGCCCAGGAAATCCACGCCCTCAAAAAGGGTAAGACCTGGCAGGAAGTCGTGTCCTCCCTCGGTTTAAACTGGACCAATCTCCTGCCGTCTATCCGGCAGGGGGTAAAAGCCAGGGAAACCGCCTTTTCGAACCGGCGCTTCGTGGTCCGTTTCCTGGCTAAAAAGTCCGGCAAAACCGTTGGGGAGATAACGGCCCTGAAGAAGCAGGATAAGAACTGGCCCGCCGTTGCGGCATCCCTGGGGGTCACGAAACAGGAACTGGGGCAGGCGCTGGCGGCGCACCGCCTGAACGAAGCCAGGATAATGGTGGCAAACAGGGTATTCACCAGCCTTCTGGCCAAGGCTTCCGGCAAGACGGCCCGGGAAATCCACACCCTCAAGCTTCAGGACAAGCGGTGGAAGAATGTCGTCCAAAGCCTGGGGCTCACCTGGACATCGATTGCCAAGACGGCCCGCCGGGAGATCAAGGCCGGGGAAACAGCGCGGCTTAAGACCAACTTCCTGGTCGGTTACCTGGCCAAGGCCTCCGGTAAGAAACCGGCCCAGATCAGGGCGCTGAAGACGAAGTCGAACACCTGGATCCAGGTAGGACAGTCACTGGGCCTGTAACATGGCCAAGCCCCTTCCTGTCCACGGAAGGGGCTTTTCTCCCTCCTCCGGTACCCGAACATACCAAAAGCCGACTTTGGGAGAAAAGATTGTAGAAAGGGCTATAAGGCCTTGCTCTATACGCTACCGTGCCCGGTCCCGGGTCTGGTTTTTAAGTCGCTTGATCACCGGGCCACGCCGGCAGACGTACGACGACCTCGGCGCCGCCGTCCGGGTGGTTCCGGGCGCTGATCTCACCCCGGTGGCCGTGGACGATCTCCCGGGCAATCGCCAGGCCGAGCCCGGTCTGGCCGCCCTGTCCTTTAGAGAACTCCGAAAACAGGTGCGGCAAGTCTTTCTCGTGGAAACCGGGGCCGTCGTCGCGGCACCGCACCTCTATCCCAGTCGGCTCCACCGTCAGGCTCACCGTCACCCGGCTGCGGGCATAGCGCAGGGCGTTGCCCAGGATGTTGATCCACAGGCGGCGGAGCTTTTCCTCGTCTCCGGGCGTCGCCACCGAGGCGCCGTCCAATTGCAAGGTGACGCCCCGGTCTTCCGCCAGACCGTCCAACGTGGTGATCACCTCCTGCAGCAAAGGCAGCAGGTCCACACCGGCCTGCTGGTAGACCTCCCTGGGGCTCGTCAGACGACAGAGGAAGAGGATGTCTTCCACGAGCGTCTGCATCCTCCCGCTCTCCTTAATGATCACATCCAGCCCGCTGTCAACCTCGGTCCCGGCAAAAACCCCGTCCCTCAGTCCCTCGGCGTAGCCCCGGATGCTCATCAGCGGCGTCCGCAGTTCGTGGGAAATGTTCTGGAAGAAGCGCCGCTGACTCCGGTCAAAGTCGCCTAACTGCATGGCCATGGAGTTGACTGCCCGTCCGAGTTCTTCCACCTCGTCCCCGGTCTTGAAGTCCACCCTGACGTCAAAGTCGCGTCCGGCGATCTGCTCGGCCTTCCGGCGCAGTTCCTGCAACGGTCCGGCAATCCGTCGTCCGAAGAACCAGGCCAGGAGAAGCGCCGACGCCAGGACAAGCAGGGAATCCCGCGCGGCCAGCCACAACAGGTTGCGCCGCAGCTCGTCCAGGCTGCGCAACGGAGCCAACATATACAGTGCGCCTCCGCCGGCAGCCTGTCCCCGTGACAACCTGACAATCAGGTAATCCTTGTTCTGCATGGTGAACTCCCGTTCCTGGATCTTACCTTTGGAGAGCCGGGGCATCCGTAAGACATCCGTAATCCGGGCGCCGGCCGGGAAAAGCCTGGGCCGGCTGCTTGACTGGATGATCCCTGCGGCGTCGACCAGGATGTAATCACCGTTCAATATGCGACCGGCCACCCGCACTACCGGCCGGGAGGCCAGGTCGTTCCGGATGTTCTGGTGGTTCTCAAACCAACGGGAGAGGATCACCCCCTGGCGGTGCAGGTTGGACTCCGCTGCCGAAAGTACCACCTGGCGCACGATAAGATAAAAAGAAAAGGTGGTAACCACAAAGAGAAACAGGGTCAGGCCAAGGTAGGACAGAGCGATTCTGGTGCTCAGGCTGCGTATTTTACTCATTCAACTTGTACCCATGGCCCCACACGGTTTCGATCTCCACCGGTGAGCCGCAGTTGCGCAGCTTGCGCCGTACCCGTTTGACCAGGTCGTCCACCGCCCGGTCGTCGCCTACGTAGTCCAGGCCCCAGACCAGGTCCAGCAACTCCTGGCGGCTGAAGGCCCGGCGCGGGTGGCGCGCGAACAACAGCAACAGATCATATTCCTTGCCGGTAAGGTTAAGCATCGTAGATCCGCAAAGAACACACCTTTCCTCGGGGTGGCACTCCAGCGTCCCCAGCCTGATCACCTGTTCTCCCCTGGTACCCGGCTGAGTGCGTCGAAAGATATTCTTCACCCGGGCCACCAACTCCCGCGGGCTGAAGGGCTTGACCAGGTAATCACCCCCGCCCAGTTCCAGTCCGACAATCCGATCAACCTCTTCTCCCCTGGCGGACACGAAGATGATCGGTATATCCACCTGCCGCCTTAAATCCTGGCACAACTCCAGACCACCCTGACCCGGCAGCATGATGTCCAGGATGAACATGTCGGGATACCCGGTTCGCAGGCGTTGTTTGACTTCCTCGGCGCTACCGAAGGCCTCGACCTGAAAGCTTTCTTTTATCAAGTACTGCTGAATAAGGTACCTGATCCGGTCATCGTCTTCGACCAGAAATATTGTCTTCATATCATCTCCCCCCACTGCTGTTGTACAGACTTTTGAGAGGGTTGTCAAGCTGCGGGTACGGGCGGGCCATGAATGAAGGCGGCGACAAATAACCATCCCGGCTATATACGCCGGGCAAGTGCTTATCGCCATTTTACCGCCGCTTAAACCAACGCACTGCGCTCCCCCTTCTCAAACGGCCCGACAACACCCTGCGGGCAGCGTTGCCTACGGCGTTCAGATTGGCCACAACGCCCTGGTCCGAACTCGCGTGAATTTTCTCTTCGGCGGGATTAAAGCCCTGACCAGGGCCGGGGAGAGGCGGGGCTGAGAACGAACGGCTGCGGTGGCGGGAGAGGCGTGGCGGGCCGCGCCTCTCCCTTGGCGTTTTAAGCGGCGTAGTAGTCCTTTTCGTAGTCCTTTAGTTTGTAGAGGACAATGGCCGCCAGCCAACTGACGACCAGTAAGCCGATGATAACGAATCCCAGCCGGGCGAAGCTGATGGTTTGCAACAGATTCCAGAACAGGCCTTTTAGTCCCAACTCCTGCGAGAGTACCTGCAACCATTCGATCCCGCCCACCACCAGAGCCACAAGAACCGATATGCCGGTGATGGAAAGGTTATAGTATATTTTCCGCACGGGATTCACGAACGCCCAACCGTAGGCGTACTGCATGACGATTCCGTCCGTGGTGTCAACCAGGGTCATCCCGGCCATGAACATAAGGGGCAGGATGAGGATGTCGATCAAGGGCATTCCCCTTACCGCCGCCGTCGCCGCTATGGCCAACACGGCTACCTCGCTCGCCGTGTCGAAACCCAGGCCGAACAGCACGCCGATGGGATACATCTGCCAACTGGAGTTGATCAGCTTGAACAGCCCTCCGAAGATCCGGCCCATGAAGCCGCGTTTCATCAGGAGTTCCTCCATCTCCCGCAGCTTCTCCCGGTCTCCCCGGGACATCCTCACCTGCTTGAATACCTTGTAGGCGTCGGCGAATATGACGATGTTCAAGGCGGCGATGAGATACAAAAAGGCGGCGGATATCAGTGTCCCCACGATGCTGCCCACGGCTTCCAGGCCCGGGATGTTGGCCTTGACGAAAGTGGTGGCCACGGCCAGACCGATGGACAGCAAAATAACGATGGTCGAGTGGCCGAGGGAAAAGAACAATCCGAT
>JAJYZD010000037.1 GCA_021800315.1 Bacillota bacterium
GGGGACAGTGCTGTCCAAAGCACGCTCAGCCGGGAATTGGCGCACCTTTTGCTTCCGCAAACCGGCTTCGGCAAGGGCAATGATCTTCCATGGTCCGGGCCGGCCGGGCGGATGAACGACGTGTTGCCGGGTGTCCTCCGGGGGCTCGGGATTCCACCCGGACTACTTAACGGCCACGGCAGGGGAGAGAGAGGTTCGGTCTCCCACGGGGTGTATGGTTCGACTGAAGAATATATTTACGATTTCAATGCAGGACTGCCGCGGCTCCTGGCCGAAAAAGACAATGGCAATCTGACCGACTACCTGTATGACGGCAGGTTGTACGAAGGGATCATCTCCGGGCAGGCGGGTGAAAGCTACGGGCAAGGGCCGGACGGGTCCGTACCTCCGGGAATGTACGGCGGGCCACCGGATGGAGATGCCACCGGTGCGGTGAGCGGGAGCGTCTATGGAGAGGGACCCGGCTACCGGTTCCCGGGGTTCGGCCCGGGGAACCAAGGCTATCGTGGCGGTATGTGGCCGAATCCGTGGAGGATTCCCGACGGGCGGGCCTTCTACCTGCAGGACGGGCTGGGTAGCGTTGACGCACTTACCGACATGAACGGCCTGGTGCTGGAACGGTACTCATACGATGCCTTCGGGCAGCCTCGGGTGGAAGGAGAGCGCATCTCCAATCCGTTCATGTTTACGGGCGAGCCCTACGACCAGACGGACGGCCTCTTATACCTGCGGACGCGGTATTATGACCCGCGGATAGGCAGGTTCCTTAGCCAGGATACGTTCTTCGGCAGGCTTACGGATCCGTTGTCGGAGAACCTCTATGACTACGCTGAAAACAACCCGATTTTGAACGTTGATCCGACTGGACATGGTAATGTGGCCGGGTGGTTGCCAGGTAATAATTATTCGGATTACAACTTGGCAACATATACTGGGAACGGACAACTGGATATTTCTTTGGCGTCAGCATATTCCGATGAGCAAACCAATGGTCAATTGTATGACTACATTAGGCAGCACCCCAGTTTGGCAAAGCGTGGGACTGATGCTGACATCATTGAGATACTTGCTGGCATCGCTGTGTCGGCTGGATCTCCATATGCACTACCATTGTTGAAAAAACTTGTTTCTTCGCTATTGGGAGGAATAGACGAGGGGGCGGGTGAAGCTGAAAGTCAATGGTATAACCCGGATGGCAGCATAAATTATCCGCCGAATGGCGGTGCTATACCCGGAACGGAGGAAACTATTTCTCTAAATCCCGGGGACATAATCGGTAGATATGGCGAGGTGACTCCTAAGAGTAATTATGTTTCCGAACCAGGAGCAACTCCAGACCAGCTTTCATTGCCACCCAGTGTAAATAGTTCAATCTACAGGGAATACAAAATAGTACAACAGATTCCTGAGGTAATCAGGTCGGAGGTTGTGCCATGGGGTGGTTAAGGTGGCCATGGAATACAATATCAATTGCCGCAGTCTATTAACTGGCTAATACAAAACGGCTATATCGAGCAAATATCTCGGTAATAGAGGGAGGAATGGTTTGGGTGTTTGGTCGATTAACTACCGATGAGGTCAAAGAATACGTCTCGGCCAAGTATCAATTGTTAAAAGAGTATGCGGAAAGCGAAGGTATTTTCAAGGAGCTCGGTGTGTACTTCGGAAACGGTATGCCGCATAATGTTGAAGGATGGTATGTGTATTCTGATCGATGTGGCTATCATTATGTATGTACTGAAAAAGGCAACATCACTTCACATCAAATTACAGATGACTTATTTGACCTGTCGTATTGGATATTCAAAGGACAGATATGGGTAATGGCATCGGAATATGCAACAAAACATAAGATAGGTGGTCAAGATTTTCGAAGGGTTTACTTTGCTAAAGAGTTGGATCTCATGGCTCTCATGGGGGATAATTACCGCAAGAGGCATGAAATAGCCATTGATGAGATTTTGAAAAATCACCCATATAATGATGCTCCTTGATGTACGAAGGACAGCCTTTCTGGCTGCAGTAATTCGATGATTTTTAGCTGCAAAACTGCGTGCGGATAGATGCCGAACACAGAAATCAATCGACCGCCTGAAATCTTTCCTGCGAAGGAGCGTGAAGACTGGCTGCAGAATGATGATTCTGCAGCCAGTACCGCCCAAAGTGTACCTCACGTAGCGCGTCAGTACCGTCGGAAGCGTCGCTGACGGAACTGCCGCTGCTGCAGCTTCACGGTGGCGAAGGTTGGGAGTACTGGAACTTAAAGAGCACCGAGGCCATTGGACCGAAAGGTCTGTTGGCATCTTTTCTTTTGCCCAGATTTGAAAAGGAGTCGGTAGGCATGCAAAGCGATCCGGTTGTGCAGGGTTTCGCCGAGTTCCTGGCCGAGGACGGCAAGCGACCCAAGACGATCCAAAGCTACACAGGGGACGTCGTCGGCTTCCTGGCCCACCTCCGCCGGATGGGGGCGGAGGTGGGCCAGGAGATAAAGCGGTTCCACGTAACCAGCTACCGCAACTGTCTGGTGGAGGTCGGCCACAAGGCGTCCACCGTGAACAAGAAGATCAACAGCCTGATGGACTTCAACCGCTACCTCATGGTCCTGGGCCTGACGCCGGAGACGATGGTGGACCTGAGGAAGGACAGGGTCATAATGGGCACCGTTATACCGTATCAACGAGCCAAGTTGCAGGTGTCGGTTCCTATCTGGGGGCCGTATCTTATCACGGTTCCCATTCGGGAGTGTTCAATCTGTATGCGATTCCCAACGTCCTAAATTATGTTGCAATCGCTGTGCAAACGAGGTCGGGATATCTATTGGCTGTAGAGAACCGGTAGGGTTGGCATCCGTCAACGAGCTACGGCTCCTGGATATTCGAGGAATAGGAGGACCTTGTCCATCGCGTTGATACATCGGCCGCCGATAGAAGACGGCTGGCTTCACCCGTCCTGTTTTTGTCCAATTGCGCAACTGTTCGTCCTGCGTCGGCCAAAACCATACTGCTCCGCAGTAAATTCCTTGGTCGGGGACGAGCTTATCGTCCTTGGTACGTATGCCCACGTATAGGAACGGTTTCCCAAGAGGATCTCCCCTAATCATAGACTTTGTAGAGGTGCCAGGTGGCTCCGGCCGTATCGAAATAGATTTCCCAGAGGGCTCCGCCGGCTCCGCCGGCCCGCAGGAACACCTTGGTCCCCTCTCCTTCCCACCAGCGCCCGGTGTCCTTCCAGGTCTCCAGGATGGTCCGGATGGCGTACCGCCGGCCCCGCCACCGGAAGGAGACGGGGCGTCCCCCGCGGGAGACGACTTCTATTCCCTCTTCTTCTGCCGCCATAAGCCTATATCCTCTGCCGGAAGGGATCGTAGAAGGAGAGCATTTCCTCGCGCCGGTCCGCGGCCAGGGAGGAAAGCGGGACCACCCCGTGCACCGGGTTTACCTTCTCCAGCGCTCTCTTGAGCGGATCCACGGTCATCCCGGTGAAGGTCAGCTGTTCCAGCGCGGCCGGCGAGCAGCCGCCGAGGCGGACGGTGAGGCCGGTCAGGGGGCTGGTGACCGGCAATCCGGCCAACAGCCCGCGTATGTGCCAGGGGATTTTTTCCGGCCCCTGGGGGCGGGGGAAGAGCCGGGAGGCCCCGGTTTCCCCGTCTTCCGCCGTGGCTTCCAGGTAAAGTTCCCGGTAGGACGCCCTCCGGCGGCCCAGTTCCCGGGCCAGGACCGCCGCCATCTCTCCGCCGGCCCGGTCCAGATCCTGCCGGGTGGCGGTAAGGGGCAATGTTTTGCTTAAAATCAGGTCCTGCACAGAAATTCCTTCCAAAAAGGTATTTACACCAAAAGCGTTTTGGGTTATAATCATAGAGGTAAATGGTTGTCGAGTTCCACATTATCATTGTACGCTTACGGTAAACGCAATGTCAAGACGAGGGGGGTAATTTTTTTGGTAATCCGCAAGGATACCGGGGTCCCGGCCCTGGGGCAGTACCTGGCGGCCCAAAGGCTGGCCAGGGGACTTACCTACCGGCAGGCGGGCGCGCTGGTCGGCAAGGCGGCATCCACCATCCAATCCTGGGAACAGGGGAAAAGAATGCCCGGTCTGGACGACCTCTACGTGCTGGGCAACGTCTTCGGCACCGGCATCCAGGAGTTGATCGCCCTGTCCACCGCGTCGGTGAAGAGCCTGGAAAGGCAGTTGGTGGAAGCGGAGGAGCAGTATGAGAAGGCCTCGGGCAAAAAGAGGGACCGGTCTTTCCAGGCAATAAAGTCGGGCCGCGATATGGTCTTTTTGCGCAACCTGATCGCTGGAAAACAAAGGGAGGGGTCGCTACGGGGGCTTTCCTCCGGATCTCTCCGGAACGTGCCCGTCGCGGGCGACATCAGGGCCGGGCGGCCGCGTCTGGCGGCCGAGGACATCCAGGGGTACACGGCCGTGCCGGGCGAACTGGACGTCGATTACGCCCTGACCGTAGAGGGCGACAGCATGGTCGGGGCGGGTATTGCCGCCGGCGACCGGGTCCTGGTGAAAAAGTCCGGTGCCGGCGAGCCCGGCTGCGCGGTGGTGGCCCTCCTGGGCGGCGCCGAGGTAACCGTCAAGCACCTGGTCGAGGAAAACGGCCGCTATCTTTTACGGGCCAACAGCCCGGGCCGCGACTATACGGACATACCGCTGGGGCCCGAAGACGTGATCATCGGCGTGGTGCAACGGGTGGTCAAGCGACCCGGCCCCCCGCCCAGAAGGTCGGGGGCTTAGACCGGCATGCTTCTTCCCAGGGCCGACCGGAGTAATGCCATTACCTCTCCGGCCAGGGACGGGGACCGCTTACCCACGAGACGGAAACACAGGCCTTCGACAAACCGGCCCGCTTCCTGGATCAGTTCTTCCCGTGACTGTCCGGCCGGCGATGCGCCCACTTCTTCGATGATGACGTTATGCTGCCGGCAGAAATGGTCCACGTACTTGAAGCCGCCCCAGGCCAGGCGGTCCCTGAATTCCACCAGGATAAGGTCTATTTCGCCGCTTGCGGCCGATCGCAGCAGGCGGCCCATTTCCCTTCGGTTTTCGTCCAGGCCGGAGGCCATTTCACCGTACTCGGCCACCGTCATATACTGCCGGCGGCGGGCTTCTTCCCGCAGTATGTGCAGTTGTTCGGCCAGGGCCTTTTCTCCGTCCGGGCCGTCGAGGGCCACGCGGGCATAGACGGCGCAACGGTTGCCCCGCTTGGCCGGCGGCCCGTAGGGTCCCAGAATGGCCAGAAGTTCGTTTTCGCTGTAACGGCGGTGTCCTCCGGCAGTGCGGGCGGGATGCAGAAGGCCCTTTTCCTCCCACTGCCGCAGGGTACCGGCCGCGATGTCGTAGGTGTCCCGAATCTCCTTGGCCATCAGGAATCTTTCGGCCAAGTTTTCCCCTCCCTCCCGGGATACTTGAGTGTCGGAGTCTAAAAGCAAAATATAGCGGCAAAGGACCTGCCCGCTTGGCCCGGCAAGGCCGGCGGGTTTATAATTAACCTGCTACCGGTTGATGCGGAAGAATCTTTGCCTTGGAACGGGAATGATCGCCTTGATACGGGAACATGTCGGCAGCCGGGCCTTTCTATTAAAATCGGCTGGTATCGTCGTAACCTTTACCATCGCCAGCCGTTTGACCGGTTTTATTCGCGACGCCGTCCTGGCCTACAGGTTTGGGGCCACTAATTATACCGACGCCTACCAGGTGGGTTTGAACATCCCGTTCATCTTGTTCACGGCGATCAATACCGCCCTGACCACCACCTTCATCCCCGTCTTCGCCCGGGTCAGGCGGGAGGAGGGACTGGAAGCCGCTTTCCGCACCTCGGCCGTGGTGATCAATTTCTCCCTGGTGGTGGGGGTCGTTCTGGTAGTGCTGGGTGAGATTTTCGCCGTACCGTTGACCCGCCTGGTGGTTCCCTACTTTCCCTGGCCCAAGATCCTGCTGACGGCCTACCTGACCAGGCTGATGCTGCCCATGATTCTTTTCCAGATGCTGTCCGGTATCCTTACCGGCATGCTCCAGTCGCTGAGCAATTTCTCCCTGCCGGCCCTCCTGGGGGTGATCTCCAACGGCGTGGTCATCGCCTCCCTGGCGGCGGCCCGGCCCGGCCCCGGCATCGCGCTGGCGGCATGGGGCAACACGGTCGGCTTTATGGTCATCTTCCTGGTACAGCTTCCCGCCCTTTGGAAAATGGGTTTTCGCTGGGGACTGGTGTTCGACCGGCGCAACCCCGGTCTGGTCAGCATGGGCAGACTGGTGGTGCCCATCCTGATCGGTTCCGGGGTGGGCCAGGTGGGTCTCCTGGTGGACCGCATGCTGGCCTCCAGCCTTACCGAGGGCAGCATCTCGGCGCTCAACTACGCCAACCGCCTCTTTTCCCTGCCCGGGGGTACCCTGGGCCTGGCGGTGTATACGGTCATGTATCCCACCCTGGCCGGCCTTATGGCCCGCGGTGACTACGCCGGCTTCAAACGGGTGTTGAACGAGGCCATCCGTTTTTTGAATTACACGCTCTTTCCGATTATGGTCGTCCTGATCCTGCTGCGTTATCCCATCATCGAGCTGGCCTTTCAACACGGCGTCTTCAATTACCAGGCCACCGTCCTGACCGCCTTTGCCCTGATGTTTTTCAGCCTGGGCATAGTCACCGGCTCCGTGCGGGACTTGGTGGGACGGGCCTTCTGGTCCCAACAGAACACCGTGACCCCGATGCTGATCGGCATCGTCTCCGTGCTGGTCAACATCGGCATCGACCTCGCCCTGATCCGCCCCCTGGCGCTGGGGGGCCTGGCCCTGGGCACCGCTTCGGCCGCGCTGGTCAACAGTTCCCTCTTGCTGTGGACTCTGAAAGAGAAACTGGGCAGCATCGGCGCCGGGCAGATTCTGTCCTCTTTTTGGCGCGTGGCCCTGGCCTCGGCGGTTACGGGCCTGGTGGCGGTGTGGTCGTACCACCTGTTTCTGGCGCTTTGGCCCGGGGACCTTCTCGTCCACCAGGCGGTGCGCCTTCTCCTGGCCGTCGCGGCCGCCACGGCGACTTACCTGGCCGGGACCCGGGTCCTGGGCTTGCCGGAGGCCGGGATGCTCCTTAAGCTGGCCAGGCGGGCGGGGAGCCGGGCCTGACGCGTTTTTCTCCCGGTCAGCAAAGGTTCCCGGGATGATCCGGTGGTACAACCGTTCTTGGCGGGATAATATGGCGGCGATCGCTGCCGTATCTTTTTTGGGGGGTACGGCCACTAAGATTACAGGAAGTACCCGGGGGTGACGATCATGGAATCCAACCTGCACGGCATCATGGTACCGCACGTTCCCACGCTCCTGGAATACGGGATGAACAACAAACCGTCCGCGGTTGTAAGTGAAATGCGGGAATTCGGTCGGCGGATGAAGGCCTGGGGCGTTACGGCGGTGGTGGTGGCCACCACCCACTGGCGGACCGGCGACCGGTTCCTGATCGACGATGCCCCCCTTCACCGGACCATGACGACCTATGCCGGGTTTCGCCAACAGGTGGAATACGATTGTCCGGGACAGCCCGAACTGGCCGGCATCCTGCGGCAGGCCGGCGAAAGGAACCTGGTTTTTACCGGGGTGGAAAGGCACGGGGCTGATCACGCCGTCACCGTTCCGTTGCACTTCATGTTCCCGGACCGGGATGTGCCCGTGGTCCCCCTGTCCATTGCCGGTACGCCGCTGGGCGCCTTCCGCTGGGGGAGGACCCTGGGCCGGGCCATCAGGCGGTGGGGCGGCAAGGTCCTTTTCGTAGCGTCCGGTTCCCTTTCCCACGACTTGGACTGTTTCTTCGTAACGGGCCGGGTGCTTCCCGGGTACGAGGAGTTCGACCGGCAGATGCTGGGGCTTTTGGCCGAGGGCAAAGGAATGGACGCGCCGGGAATCAAACCGGAACTTATCGGGTTGGCCAAGCCGGAGGGCGGCTTCCGCGATCTCTTCATGCTCCTGGGCGTGTTGGGCTCACGGGCCCGCGGCGTGGTTCGGGCCTATGAAAAGTTGCCCGGTGTAGGCATGGCCGTAGTCGAGTTCGCGGACTGTCGCGAGAGTGACGACGAGTGGCTGGTCGAACACGATGGCTTGGTTCATTAAAACCGGGGAAAGGTGAATCCCATGACCGAAGGAAATAGAGCGGCGGATCGGGAAATACTCGGGTTTTACAACCGGGGGGACCGTGAGCAAGCCCTGAGACTGTTCATCGACGAATATCAGCCCAGGCTGTACACGCTCGCTTACCGGATGATGGGAAACCATGACGACGCCATGGACGCCCTGCAGGAAATTCTGATTCAGGTGAATCGTTCCCTTTCAACCTTTAAGGGTGATTCCGCCCTGTATACCTGGGCTTACCGTCTGGGCTCCAATGTGTGCCTCAATTACCGCAGAAGGAAAAAACCCGCCCCGGTGGAGTGGGATGAGGAAATCGTCCGGTCCGTGATGCGGCCGGTGGAGCGCCCGAACGAAGACCCCGACCAGATGTGCGAGACCAGGTACAAACAGTTCCTGGTCCGGCAAGCCGTGCTGAAATTACCCGAAACCCAGCGGGTGATTCTGGTGTTGCATGATCTCGAGGGAGTTTCTTCAACGGAAATCGCCAGGATTTTAGATGTCAATGCGGGGGCCGTCAAGGCCCGGCTGCACCGCGGGCGTAACGCCCTGCGCAAGATCATCAGCCGGGGATTCGCGGTCAAGGGCATGGAGGGTGCCGGGATGTTTTCCGTGGGCCCGTCCGGCCGGCTGCTGTAAATATTTTTCGAGCGGAGGGCCGTACCCTTTTGGCCAAACCGGTTGACCAACCAAGTGAGATCAGTTACGGCTTCTTGTTCGCTGAAGAAAGCTGTCTGATAGTAAAATCCAATATTGATCAGGAGGTTTTTACAATGGCTGAATTGGGCGAAGTACTGGTTTGCGAACTCTGCGGGAACGAAGTAACCGTGACCAAGGCGGGCGGCAACCCCGAGATCCATTGCTGCGGCCGGCCGATGAAGAAAAAGGATAAGTAACGGTGTTTCCCAACCAGTCACAATCCTTCACTGGAAGCCGGCGTTCACGCCGGCTTCCAGTGTGCGGCCGATGACGCCGGGAGGATCTTCCGGCGGGGAGACCCCGGGGTTTGGACGGTTTCGTCCGGTCCTCAGCAGCCTTCTTCCCCGAAATCGGTCCTCTCCGGAATGGGTCCGGCCCCCGGAAGGAATATGGCCCGGGAAAAGAGTAAATATACGGGGAAGGGGGGAAGCCCGGGTTTGGAAATGATTGATGCGCAGCGGTTGACCAGGGTGGCCCTGGGGGAGGAGAGCGCGGACCTGGCGCTCACCGGCGGCCTGGTCCTGAACGTCTATACCGGGGAGATCCTCTCCGGCCAGGTGATCCTGGTCAAAGGCGAACACATCGCCTACGTGGGTCCGCCGGACGGACAGCCGGCCGCGGCCCGGACCCTGGAGTTGGCCGGCCGCCTGGTAGTGCCCGGCTTTATCGAGGGGCATACTCATCACGATATTTTTTTGACGGTGCCGGAGAACGTGCGCCGGTCCCTGCCCCGGGGCGTCACCACGGTGGTCACCGAATGCTCGCAGACCGCGCTGGCCGCCGGGGCGGCCGGGGTGCGGGAATTCCTGGCCCAGTTCCGCGACCAGCCCCAGCGCTACCGCGCCACCTGTCCGATGATAGCCTTCCTGTGCGGAGGGAAAGCCATCAGCAAGACGGAGATCCTGGAGTTGCTCGGGCGTCCGGAGATAGTGGGGCTGGGGGAAATCTACTGGTCGTACCTCCTGGGGCCGGACGGCGGAGAAACCTTCAGCCTGATCGGGGAGGCCCTGGCCAGGGGCAAGACGGTCGAAGGCCACAGCGCCGGGGCCCGCCGGGGGAGACTGGCCGCCTTCGCCGCGGCCGGCGTGGATGCCTGTCACGAGCCGATCACGGCCGAAGAGGTCAGGGACAGGCTGCGCCTGGGTCTTTGGACCATGATCCGGGAGGGCTCGATCCGCCGGGAACTGGACGCCGTCCTACCGGCCCTCCTGCCCATGAACCTGGACCTCTCGCGGGCGCTCCTGGTCTCGGACGGGGTCTGGCCCGGGGATGACGGCCACCTGGACGCCGTCGTGCAAAAGGCGATCGACCTGGGTCTGGATCCCGTCCGGGCCATTCAAATGGTCACCGTCAACGCGGCCGGGCACTTCCACCTGGACGAACTGGGCGGCATAGCTCCCGGCAAGGCCGCGGACCTGGTGGTCCTGCCGGACCTCCGGGTCATCCGCCCCGAGATGGTCATCTGCCGGGGCCGGCTGGCGGCCGAAGACGGCCGGCTCCTGGTCGAGCCGGCGCCGGTCTCCTTCTCCCCGGCCATGCGGCGAACCATCAGTTTCCCGAAGGTGGAGCCCGGCTTTTTCCGCGTACCGGGGGAACAGGGCCGGGTCCGGGTCATGGAAATGGTGACGGCGATCGTCACCCGGGAAACGATTTGCGACCTGCCGGTGCGGGACGGGGAAATCCGGGCGGACGCAAGCCGGGACATCCTCAAGGTGGCCTGCCTGGACCGCCACGGCGACGGGGGTTTTACGGGGTTTTTCCGGGGCTTCGGCCTGGCCGGGGGGGCGGTGGCCGCCAGTTGGGGTTTCGACCTCGGCAACCCGGTGGCCATCGGCGCCCTTGACACCGACCTGGCCCTGGCCGTGAACCGGCTGGTGGAACTGGGGGGCGGTCTGGTCCTGGCGGATGACGGCCGGGTGGTGGCCGAGCTGGCACTCCCACTGTTCGGCGCGATTTCCGACCGGTCCTGGATCGATACGGCGCGGGAACTGACCATCCTGGGCGGCGAACTCAAAGCGAGGGGCTGCCGCGGCGACAACCCCCTGCTGACCCTGCTCACCGTTTCCTTCACCGCTATTCCCGCCTTGCGGGTTACGGCGGAAGGCTACCGCCTGGTGCGGGAGAACACGCAAGTCGGCCTTCCGGCCGATTGACCGGGGAAGGGGAGAAACATTTGCTGGAGCGGAAAGGGATCTCCTCCTTCGGGCGTTCCATGAAGGGGAGGGCGCTGATTCTATTGGCGTTCGCCGCCGCCGGCATGGCGGCATCCTGGCCCTTCCGCGGCGGCTTTGGGGGGGGGCTTCTGCTTTCCGCCTGCGAGGCGGCCCTGGTGGGCGGTATGGCCGACTGGTTCGCCGTGGTGGCCCTTTTCCGCCATCCCCTCGGTCAGTCCTGGCTGCCCCATACCGCCATCGTGCCGGCCAACCGCCGGAACATCATAAACGGCATCGTCGACATTGTGGAAAACGAGTGGCTCAAGGTCGCCGTGATCGAGGAGAAGATCGAGTCCCTCTCCCTGGCGGACGGGCTCCTCTCCCTGGCGGACGGCAAGCGGGGGCAAAACCGGCTCAGGATCGTCATCGGCGGCCTGGTCGGCGACATGGTCAGGTCGCTCGACACGGACAAGGTCGCGGCTTACCTGGAGAAAGCCCTCCGGGACACGGTGATCGCACCCCTCACGGTAAGCGTCATGAAGACCATGGAACTCGGCGCTTACGAGGACGAAATTACGGACTTCATCCTCGACGAATTCGCCGTCCTGCTCGACACGCAGGCCTTGCGGGAGGTTCTGGCCGATTACCTGCGCCGCACGGCCGGGGACTACAAGCGGTCCGGCTTCTGGCGCCGCCTGACCGTCGACACCGGGGAACAGCTGAAAATAATCGATTACGGGGCGGCGGCCCATGTGGCCGTGACCAGGCTCCAGGACCTGCTCGGGGAGATGCGCGAACCGGGCAACGAGTACCGGGCGAGGCTCCAGGCCGTCTTTTTCAACCTGGAAAACCACGAACACTTTCGTCGCCTTATCGGGTCCTGGAAGGATGACGCCTTGAACCGGCTTGATTTGACCCGCTCGATAGCCGCGTTTATCGGCGGTGTCAAAAGATCGGCCGCGGGCGGTATCATAAGCCAGTCCCGGAGTTCCAACCAACTCCTCAACCATATCATGGACATGGTGAACGGACAACTGAAGGGCCTCAGGGAGGATCCCGCCCGGAAGGACAGGCTGGACCGCTGGTTGAAAACCGAACTCATCCGGCTGGTGGAGAAATACCACGGTCTGATCGGCGATACGGTCCGGGAAAACCTGGAAGGCCTCAACGTGGAGTCCTTTGTGTCTTCCGTGGAGGACCGGGTGGGCGACGACCTGCAGTGGATCCGCATCAACGGCACCGTTGTGGGGGCCCTGGTGGGTGTGGCCCTTTACCTGGTCACCCATCTGCGTTAGCGAAAGGCGGTTGGAGAGTGAGCTTGCGTTTCATCCTGGGGCGGGCCGGTACGGGCAAGACCAGCCGCTGTCTGGAGGACATAAGCGGGGAACTGGCCGGGCCCGGGCCGGCGATTGTCTTCCTGGTGCCCGAGCAGGCCACCCTGCAGACCGAGTACGCCCTCCTGGGGCGCGTTTCCGGAGTCCTGCGGGCCCAGGTCCTGAGCTTCCGCCGCCTGGCCTACCGGATACTCCTGGAGGCCGGCGGACTTACCCGTCCCCACATCGGGGACCCCGGCAAGCAGATGGTGCTGCGGGCCCTGACCAACCGGCGCCGGAGCGAACTGCGGGTCTTTCAGCGCATGGCCGGCCAGGCGGGCTTCGGCGCCGCCCTGGCCGGGGTGCTGTCGGAACTGAAGGCCTACCGTCTCGCCCCGCGCGACCTGGCGGCCGCGCTCCCGCGCCTTTCGGGACCGCTGCGGGAAAAGCTGGGCGACCTGACGCTGCTCTACGGCGATATGGAAGAATATCTGGCCGGCCGCTACACCGACCCTGACGACTACCTGGCCCTGGCGGCCGCGCGGGCGCCCCGGGCGGCCTCGCTTGCGGGGGCCTGGTTCTGGCTGGACGCGTTTACCGGATTCACGCCCGCCGAGTACCTGGTCCTGGAGGCGGTGCTGGGTATGGCCGCCCGGATGACCGTGGCCCTGTGCCTGGATGAGGAGGAAATCTTCGTCAACGCCCGCGAGACCCGGGCCACCCTCGAACTCCTCGCCCGCCGGTCGGGCCACGCCGTGGAACCGCCGGTCGTGCTGGCTGGGTCTCCCCCGCGTTTTGCCGGTTTTCCGGCCTGTGCCCACCTCGATCGTCACTTTTTCCGCCGGCCGGGACAGCCCGCCGGCGCGTCCGGTATCAGCCTTACAGCTGCCGCCGACCGCCGGGCCGAGGTGGAGACCGCCGCCGGCGAGATGGTGCGGCTGGCACGGGAAGAAGGCTTGCGCTTCCGGGAGATGCTGGTCCTGGTCCGGGACCTGGCGCCGTACCGCGACCTTCTGACGACCGTCCTGGCCGATTTCGACATACCCTTCTTTATCGACTACAAGCGCCCGGTGGCGGGACACCCGCTCGCCGACCTGATCCGCGGCGCCCTGGGCTGCGCCCTGGAAGACTGGAGTTATGCCGCGGTTTTCCGCTACCTGAAGACCGGTCTGGTGAACGTGCCTCCGGATCAAGTGGACGAATTGGAGAACTACGTTCTGGCCCGCGGGGTGAAGGGGAGCCGGTGGACTTCGCCCTGGGGAGGGGAGGAACTCGAACGGACCCGGCGGGAGGTGGCCGGGCCGCTGGCCGCCCTGCAGCGGGCCCTGGACCGGGCGGCGACGGTGCGGGAGATGACGGAGGCTCTGTACCTGTTTCTGGTCGAACTGGAAGTACCAGGGCGCCTGGCGGAGTGGGAAAAAACGGCCGGACTGGCCGAGGCCGCCGAACACGGCCAGGTCTTTGCCGCGGTGGTGGAACTGTTCGACCAGGTGGTGGAAACGCTCGGCGGGGAACAGATGTCCCTGGCCGAATATGCCTCCGTCCTGGAGGACGGGTTGGGCGCCTTACGCCTCGGTCTTATTCCGCCCGGCCTGGACGAGGTGCTGGTGGGATCTCTCGATCGTTCCCGCGCCCCGCAGGTGAGGGCGGCCTTCATCCTGGGCGCGAACGACGGCCTGTTGCCGGCGCGGCCGCCCTCGGGCGGGTTCTTTACCGATGCCGAACGCGAACGGCTCTCGGAAACCGGCCTGGTCCTGGCCCCGGGGGCCCGGCGCCGCCTCCTGGACGAGGAGTACCTCGTCTACGTGGCCCTGACCAGGGCCAGTGAAAGGCTCCACGTCAGCTATGCCCTGACCGGGCCGGACGGGGCTCAGCTTTCCCCTTCCCTGGTGGTTAACCGGCTCCGGGAGTTGCTGCCCGGCGTGGGCGGCCCGCCCCCGGCGTTGGTCACCCGTCCGGCCCACGCCCTATCCACCCTGGCACTCAAGCTGCGGGAGGCCAAAACCGGCCTTGGCTTGGACGATACCTGGCGGGCGGTTTACAACTGGGCGCGGGTGCATCGGAGCGAGCGACTGGCCCTTGTCACCAGCGCCCTGGACTACACCAACCGGGAAAATCCGCTGCCGCGGGAGACGCGTTTGTTCCAGAGCCCCCTTCCGGCCTCCGTATCGCGCCTGGAGCGGTTCAGGGCCTGCCCGTTCGCCTTTTTTGCCGGCTACGGCCTGCGCCTTAAGGAGCGGCCGGTCTACGAGCTTTCACCTCCCGACCTGGGCTGGTTTTTTCACCGGGCCCTCCACCTGGTGGGCGAATATCTCGCTCAGACTTCCCGCGCATGGGGCGACCTCTCCGCGGACGAAGGCGCCGCCCTGGCCCGGCGGATCACCGGGGAGCTTGCGCCCTCCCTGGAGATCCTGCTCAGCACGGCGCGGCTGCGCCACCTGGCCGGCAAGCTCGGCCGCCTGGTGGAGCGTTCGGTGCAGGCTTTGTCCGAGCACGACCGGCGGGGCGGGTTCCACCCTTTCGCCCTGGAGGCCGGGTTCGGGCCGCAGGGGGAGATCCGTCTGCCGGCCTTCGAACTGGACGGTGGGGACATCCTCGAGCTGACCGGGCGCATCGACCGGATCGACCTGGCCCGTGACTCCCTGGGCCGGGAATACATCCGCATCACCGATTACAAGTCGGGGGCGGCGGAGTTTAGCCTGAACGATGTGTACCAGGGGCTCTCCCTGCAACTCATGGTCTATCTCTACGCGGTTCTCGCCTACCGCCGGAGTCTGGGCCCGACCACCGTACTTCCCGGCGGCGTCTTTTATTTCCGGGTCCAGGACCCGCTGCCGGCGGTCGAAGGGCCGGCCGGGGACACGGCCCGGCTCGTTCTGCGCGAGTTCAGGCTCAAGGGACTGGTCCTGGGCGATCCCGGGGTCATACGGCTGATGGACAATCAACTGGTCAGCGGCCATTCGGACCTGGTCCCCGCGGGCTTACGCGGCGACGGGGGAATTTACGGTTCCACGCTGGGTCCGGCGGAGTTCGAGGCCCTGCTGCGGCACGTCCGGGACCTGGTTATGGCCACGGGGCGGGAGATCCTGGACGGAGTGGTGGACATCACTCCCTACCGGCACAAGAACACGGATGCCTGCCGCTTTTGTTCCTACCGCCCGGTATGCCGCTTCGACCCCGTGCTTTCCCGGGACGCCTACCGCCGGATCGACCAGGCGCCGCGCGGGGATATCGCCGCCCGGTTGCGGGAGGGGGACGAGGCTGGTGACTGAATGGACCGCGGCCCAGGAGGCCGCCATCACGGGAAGGGACGCCCATATCCTGGTGGCGGCGGCCGCCGGGGCCGGCAAAACGGCGGTCCTGGTGGAGCGCATCATCAGGCGGATCACCGACCCGGCGGATCCGGTGGAGGTGGACCAACTGCTGGTGGTAACCTTCACCAACCTGGCCGCCGCCCAGATGCGCCAGCGCATCGGGACGGCCCTGGCCGCGGCGGACCGTCCTTCGCCCAGGACGGGGTCCCCGGACCGCGGGGCGGGTCGGGGTGAAAAGACCAGGCGGCAGCTCCTGCTGTTGAACATGGCCGCCATCAATACCCTGCATTCCTTTTGTCTCGACCTGGTCCGCTCCCACTATTACCGTTTGGGCCTTACGCCCGGCTTCCGGGTGGCCGGGGAGGACGAGGCGGACCTGATCCGCCGCCACGTGCTGGAGAACCTGATGGAGAAATGTTACGAGGCGGCGGACCCCGACTTTTTGGCCCTGGTCGACGACTACGGCGGGGAAAAGGGGGACGACCGCCTCGTGGAACTGGTCCGGCGGCTGTACGACTTCTCGCGCAGCCACCCCGATCCGGAAGCCTGGCTGGCCGGGGCGGCCGGCGCTTTCGGCGGGGACGCGGCTTTCGACGATTCCGCCTGGAGCGGCGCGGTGAGGGAATCCATCCTTGTTACCCTGGCGGGAGCGCGCGACTTCCTGGTCCAGGCTGCCCGCCTGGCCGGGTCTCCCCTGGGTCCGTCCGTTTACGCGGGCGTTTTGGCCCGGGACCTGGACTCTCTCGCGACCCTGCGGGAAAATCTCGCCCGCCCCTGGGCGGTTTGGCGGGCCCACTTCCGGGCTTTGGCCTGGGCCAGGCTGCCGGTGTGCCGCGGGGAAGGGGTAGACGAGGAGGTCAAAGAACGGGTCCGGTACCTGCGGGATAAGGCCAAAGAGGCGCTCCGGGAGGTACACACCCGCTATTTCGCCCGGGAGCCGGGGGAACTGGCGGGGGACCACGCGAAAGTGGCCCCCCGCATGGCCGCCCTGGTGGGGCTGGTTTCGGCTTTCGCCGCCGGCTACCGGGAGGCCAAGCTGGCCCGGGGTCTGGTCGACTTCGGCGATCTGGAGCATTTCGCCCTGCGTCTCCTGCGCGGGCCGGACGGGGCTCCGTCGGAGTTGGCGTTAACGCTGAGGCACCGCTATGCGGAAGTGATGGTTGACGAGTACCAGGATATCAACGCGGTGCAGGAAGCCATTCTCCAGTTGGTGTCCCGTCCGGCAAACCTCTTCATGGTGGGCGACGTCAAACAGAGCATCTACCGGTTCCGGCTGGCCGAGCCCGGGTTGTTCCTGGAAAAGTACCGCCGCTTCGCCCCCGAAGGGCCCCGGCGGCGCGTCGACCTGCCGGAGAACTTTCGTTCGCGGTCCGAAGTGATCAGGGCGGTCAATTTCCTCTTCCGCCAGATCATGACGCCGGTGGCGGGGGAAATGGCGTACGGGCCGAAGGAGGAACTGGCCTGCGGCCTGGACTATCCCGGGCGTACGGGCCCGGTGGAACTGTACCTCCTGGAGCCCGGGGACGACCAGCCGGAGGACGTGTTGGAACGGGAGGCCCGGCTGGTGGCCGGCCGCATCCGGGAACTGCTGGCGGACGGGGCGCGGGTCTGGGAAGACGGCCGCTTCCGGCCGCTGGGTTTGCGCGACATCGTGGTGCTGCTGCGGTCCGTGCGGGGGGCGGCGGACAGCTTCGTGCGGGAATTCCGGCGCCAGGGTATCCCGGCCTTGGCCACCGCCGGCTCCGGTAATGATGCCGCCATGGAAGTGGCGACCATGCTCTCCCTCCTGCAGGTCATCGACAACCCCCGGCAGGATATACCGCTGGCCGCCGTCCTGCGTTCCCCTCTGGTGGGCATCGATGCGGCCGGGTTGGCGAAGATCAGGGCGGCGGGCGGAGAAGCCGACTTTCACCGGGCCGCCGCGACCCTGTCCGGAGAAACCAGGCTGGACGGTTTTTTCTCCCGTCTGGAAAGCTGGCGGGCGCAGGCCAGGGAGGGCCGGCTCTCCGATCTGATCTGGCGGATTTACCGGGAAACCGGCTTTTACGACTACGCCGGCGCCATGCCGGGGGGCGGCGCGCGGCAGGCCAACTTGCGCGCCCTCTACGACCGGGCCTGTCAATACGGGGAAACGAGTCTCTCGGGACTGTTCGATTTCCTGCGCTTCGTGGAGAATCGGCGCGAGGGAGGCCGGGACGAGCCGGCCGGGGCGGATACGATCGAGGCGGTCCGGGTGATGAGCATCCACAAGTCCAAGGGTCTGGAGTTTCCCGTGGTCTTTCTGGCCGGGCTGGGCCGCTCATTCAACCTGCAGGACGCGCGCGCCCAGACGGTCTTGCACAAGGACCTGGGCATCGGCCCGGACGTGGTGGACCGGGAGTTGGGCGTGCGCTACCCCAGTTGGGCCAAGCTGGCCATCCGGGAAAGGCTGGTCCGCGAATCCCTGGCCGAGGAAATGCGCGTTCTTTACGTCGCCCTCACCAGGGCCAGGGAGAAGCTGGTGCTGGTAGGCTCGGTCCGGAACCTGGCCGCGCGGGTCAAGGAGTGGAGCACCTACCGGGACTGGCCACGGGTCACCCTGCCCGAGGGCCGTCTGCTGGCGGCCGCCAACTGCCTGGACTGGATCGGGCCGGCGGTGCTCCGCCACCGGGACGGGGCCTTTCTGGGAGGGGGTGGGGAGGCGCCGGCCGAAGTCAGGGACGATCCTTCGAGCTGGGCCGTCCGCTGTCCGGTGGAACTATCCGTGCCGGACCGGGAAAGCGCCCCGGTCGACGAAGCGCTTTTCGAACAGGTGCGCCGGGGCGAGCCCCTGGCCGTAAGCCCCGCGCTTGCCGCGGCGGTTGAAGCCGGCCTGGACTGGGTTTATCCGTATCAGGCAGGCCTGCCGGCCAAGATCGGGGTGACCGAGTTGAAGCGGCCTTTCGAACCACGGGACGAGAACACCGTCTACCGGTATCATCCCCCGGCCAGACCGCGTTTTCTCCAGGAGACCGGGGAGTTGTCGGAGTTGGAGCGGGGCAGCGCCTGGCACCTGGTGCTGCAGCACGTGGACCTGGCGGGGGATCTCAGCGCCCCGGGGATCGGGGAGCAGATGCGGGTAATGGAGGAAAACCTGCTTTTGACTCCCGGCCAGGCCGCGGTGGTCGATCCCGGGCGGCTGGCCGGGTTCTTCGCCGGGGCGTTGGGACGGCGCCTGACCCGGGGGAATGTGCGGCGGGAACTCCCTTTCAGTTTGCTCCTGCCGGCTGACGAGGTTTATCCGGCCGGCCGGGGCGAGACGGTCCTGGTGCAGGGGGTGATCGACTGCCTGGTGGAGGAGGAGGAAGGCTTTCTCCTGGTGGACTGGAAGACCGAACGGCTGCGCGGGGGGGCCGTAGAGCGCTACCGCGTGCAACTGGACGTTTACGCGCGGGCCGTACGGACCATCCTGGGCCGGCCGGTCCGGGAGAAGTACCTTTACTTCCTCCTGGCGGAGGAAGCGGTGTTGCTGCCCTGACCTCTTCGCCTGACGGAAGGGACGCCGGCCGGCAGTTCCGGGTGGAAAAGGCCGGCCGGAACCGGCAAGTCCTCAGTCGGCGGTGAAACGGGGCTCCTTACCCGGGTAGGCGTTGAAGATCCGGCGGAAATGAAAGCCGTAGACGGCCAGGGTGAGCGCGTCCACCAGCAGGCCGGGCTGTTGGAAGAGCGTCTTCAGCACCAGTCGCCAGTAATGTTGCCT
>JAJYZD010000038.1 GCA_021800315.1 Bacillota bacterium
GGGAAAGACGTATAAAGGTTGGGTATGTGGGTTGCCTACAATAGATAGCAATATGGTAGGTGTAATGGATGCCAACGGTAAGCGGATAAGTCAATTTACCCCGTCTAAAGTTCGTCTTCTGGCCCGTTCTGGGAATGTTCTTTCGCAACGACTGCAGTAGTCGAGTAGTTTTGCACGCCTCCTCCCCATGTCTGAAGCCAGGGGATTCCGGCGCGATTCCTTTGTTGGCCAAAGCAAAACCAATTGTGGAAAGAGTGGGATATAGCTTGAAGAAAGTGTTTATCGTCGGATGCGGAGCTTACATGGACGCCGGTTACGGCTGTCCCGGGGAATGGCGCTGCCTGAAGGCGGCTGCCCTGGGGGAGGGCAACTTCGACGAACCGGTCCAGGTTATGGCACTTGTGCGTTGCGAGTGTCCGGGCCGCACTATCGTTCCCAACATAGGCATGGCGGGCAAGGTGTCCGGGGTCAGGCCCGACGCGATTTACCTCAGCAAGTGCCTGGCTGAAAGCAAACCGGGGTGCCCTTACGTTCCGTCGGCCGACCTGGCCGGGTTGATCGAAAGCGAGACCGGGATCCCCGTTGTTGTCGGTACCCACAAATACAAGATATAGAAAAGGGGAAGTGTAGGAAATGCCGGGATCTAGAGACCCGACCCACACCAGTCGTCCCTCGGCGGCGGCGCGGGTGGTCGAGCCCAAGGTCGTCAAGCGGACCATCGACCCGGCGGCTCTGGAAATGCTTGATGTGGCTAAAGCAGCGGGAGTCACCACCTATTTCGACCGCTTCGCGGCCCAACAGCCGCAGTGGCAGTTCGGTTGCAAGGGCATCTGCTGCCGCTTCCGCATGGTCGGCCCCCGCGCATCAAGGGGGAGGAGGGACCGGCTTCCAAGGGTGCCTGCGGCATCCACGACTGGACCGTGGCCGCCCGTTCGACCGGCACGATGCTCCTGACCGGGGCGTCGGCCCACAGCGAGCACGGCCACCACATCACGGAGACCATGCACAAGTTCGCCGAAGGTCACGCGCCCGACTACGAAATCAAGGATCCGGCCAAGCTGCACCGGACCTGTACCAGGCTTGGTATCGCCTGCGAGGGCAAGGATGACATCCAACTGGCCAAGGAACTGGCCGAGGCTGCCTTTGCCGACTTCAAGCGGCTGGACGGCGAAGGCTATTCCGCCTGGCTTTCGTCCTTTGCCACCAAAGGACGGATGGAGAAGTTCCTCGATTGCAACGTGATGCCCACCGGCATCTCCAGCTCGGCATGGACTACATCGCCTACCCCCTGGGCGACTTAACCCAGGTGGTGCACGCCGCCAACTACGCCCTGCGGGCGAGCATGATGTTCGGCGGCGTCAGGCCGGGCGAGCGGGAGGCGCAGCGCGATTAACAGCGCCGCCGCGTCCTGGCCTTCATCCTATACCTGGGCGGGCACGACCTGGTGAAAACGGCGGCCCGCGCCGGGGCCATCTTCACCGGCTTCGCGGTAATCACCGGCCAGCCGCTGCCGGTTGAGCGCCAGATCAAGGACTGGTTCGTCTCCGGGCCGGACTAGGACAAGATCGTGCAGACGGCCCTCGAGGTCTGCGGATCAAGATCACGGCCATCGACATCGACGCCCCATCACCATCGGTCCGGCCTTCGAGGGCGAGTCCATCCGCCAGAAGGACATGCAACTGGAGTTCGGCGGCCGGAAGAGTCCGGCTTTCGAGTTGGTACGCCCGGTGAGCGCGGACGGGATTGAGGATGTATCGGCCGGCGCGGCGGGGAAAAGGACGGCGGGCGGCCGGCCGCAAATTCAACCAAATGGGTTTTCGAGGAGGGGAACGTATGGCCAAAGATGCCGTTATTGTCGTGGATATGCTCAAGGACAACGTAAACACCGCATTGCACACCGGAATCAGCGGTGAGGCGCAGAAGATCATCCCGGGTCTGCAGCGGCTTTTGGCGGAGGCCCGCGCCAAGAGTCTTCTTGTCGTGTACGCTAACGACAGCTTTTACGCCACCGACATAATTTTCCGCGGCAAGATGAAGCCGCACGCCCTGCGGGGGACCTCCGGTGTGCAGGTCATCGGCGAACTGGAACCGGAAACCGGGGATATTATTCTGGAAAAGAGACGGATGAGCGCCTTTTTTAAGACCGATCTCGATATAACGCTTAGGGACAACGGTGTGGAGAGGGTAGCCGTAGCCGGCATCACCACTCCGTTTTGCGTTCTGCTGACGGCCATGGACGCCTTTTGCAACGGCTTCAAGACCGTAATCATCGAGGACTGCTGTACGGCCTACCAGCCGGACGATCACCAAAACTGCCTCAATCTCTACCGGAAGGGACTGTTCGGCGACTACTTCCGGATTGTTACGGCGGAGGAATACCTGAGCTGGGTCTGACCCCGGGTGGAACCAGTCTCCGGGCGGGAGGGGGTTTTCGGCCCCGCCCGGACCGGCACCTTATTTGTCCCGTTACCTGCGTGGATGCCGCGCCGGCATACCTGCTTTAGTAGGCGGTGGTTAAGTCTTGACCGCATTTGACCATGATCTGCTTTGGATAGGGAGGGGAGGCGTTGTCAGCGCCCCCCTCCGATACGATCCCGGGTTCCCCGTCAGTTCGCCCGTTCCGGCCACACCAGGCACTGCTCCAGGAGGTGCGAAATGTGGACCACCTTTACGCCCAGTTGGTAGTATTTGTTGATGTCGTTTAACTGGTCGAAGCAGTTGTGGCAGGGGACGGCCACGATCGTGGACCCGGTGGCCCTGATCTGGTCGGCTTTGAGCCGGCCCCGGACCAGGCGCTCGTTGGTGTACTCCGGCATGCCCAGGGTACCCCCGCCGCCACCGCAGCAGATGTTGTACTTACCGTGCGGTTCCATCTCCCGGAAGTCCTGGCAGACCAGGTTCAGGAGGAAGCGCTGCGGCCCCGTGATGGAGAGCTTGCGGGTCACGTTGCAGGGGTCGTGCAGGGTCACCGGCTCGGTAATGCCCTTACGGAAGCGCAACCGGCCGGCCCGGATCCACTCCTCGTACAGCGAAAGGACGCTCTTGACCACGTAGGGCAGCGGATCCGATACGTACCATTTGGCCATCTCCATCTGGCAGAACATGGCGTGGCCGCACTCGGTCACCACCATGGTGGGTGTGCCCAGGCGGAGGATCTCTTCGGCCAGACGGCGCTCGTGCAGGCCGGCCTGGTCGTCCCGCCCGTTGAAGAGGGCCCAGTTGGTGGCGTCCCAGGCCTTCAAGGCGTAGGTGTAATCGGCCCCGGCGGCGTGGAAGAGCTTGCCGGTAATGCGCAGTTCCTGCGGATAGTACTTGACCTCCCGGGGATCGATGACGTAGGCGAAATCGGTTCCGTGCCGGTCGATCGGGAACTCCACGGTGGGGTCGCCCAGTTCGTCCCGCAGTTCCCCCTCCATCCATTTGACCGTATCCACGTAGTCTTCCCCGGTTACACCCATCTGGTTCCCGGTTCTCTCCATGGTGTCGCAGATGCCCTGGAGAAAGGAGGGACATTTTTCATTGGCGAAATGGCCCCGGACGGTCCGGACCAGGGTGTAGAGGGGGACGTCCATCGGGCAGTCGACGGTGCAGCGGGCGCACATGGTGCAGTACCAGAGCATCGGATCGTTTATGAGATCCTCTTTCAGGCCCAGGAGCGCCTTGCGCATGAATTTCCGGGGGTCCAGCCCGATGACGTCCGAATAGACGCAGCCGCCGGTGCACATGCCGCAGGACAGGCAGTTCCACATTTTGTCCCTGGCTGCCGGCGAGGGTATGGCCTCGTTGATCTCCCGGGCAAAGGTGCGGTCCAATTGCGACGACCTGACCTCTTCCAAGACGGTTACCTCCCTTCTCTACCTTACTGGCCGGCGGCTTGGCCGAAGAGGATGGCTTCTATTTCGGCGATGATCACCTCGTCGCCGAAATTGCTGATCCGGCAGGCACCGGAGGGGCAGGCCGTTGCGCATACGCCGCAGCCCTTGCAGAGAAACTCGTTGATGGCGGCGATCCGTTTTTCCTCGTCGAAGGAGATGGCGCCGAAGGCACAGAGTCCCAGGCAGACCTTGCAACCGGAGCAGACTTGCGGGTCGATGCTCGCGGTGACGCCGCCGGCCGAAATGGAGTCCCTGACCAGGACTTCCACCGCCCTTCCTGCCGCGGCCTTGGCCTGCATGATGCTTTCGTCCAGGTACTTGGGTCCGTGGGCCGTGCCGCAGACGAAAACGCCGTCGTTGCTGAAGTCCACCGGCCGCAGCTTCAAGTGGGCTTCCAGGAAGAAGCCGTCCTGGTTCCGGGATACCTTGAAGCGGCGGGCCAGCCGGCCGGCGTCAAGGGGTGGGCGCATGGCGGCGGCCAGCACCACCCGGTCCGCCTCCAGGACCAGGGGGATATTTAAGAAAGGCTCCCGGATCCTGACCTCCAGGCCGGACCTTCCCTTGGTGACCCGGGGTTTGTCCTCGGGTTCAAAGGGAATGAAGACCACTCCGGCGTTCCGGGCCCGGCGGTAGTACTCCTCGTTGAAGCCGTAGGTGCGGACGTCCCGGTAGAGAACGTAGACGTCCCGGGTCTGGTCGAGTTCCTTCAAACGCAGGGCGTTCTTGACCGTCTCCCCGCAACAGACCCGGCTGCAGTACATGTGCTCTTCTTCCCGGGAGCCCACGCACTGAATGAAGACGACCGTCTTCGCTTCGGTAAGCGGGTAGCCCGCGGTCAGGGCCTCTTCCAGTTCCAGTCCGGTCATGACCCCCGGATCCACGCCGTAGAGGTACTCTTCCGGGCGATATTCCACCGCTCCCACGGCCAGGACGGTGACGCCGTGGCGAACGGTCGCCACGGCGCCGGCGGCCGTCCGGACCCGGCTGGCGAAGTTGCCGACGAAACCCTCCGTTGCTTCGACGTTCGCCTCCTTCAGCACCGTGACCAGGGGGTTGGTTTCCACCTTTCGTACCAGGTCCTCCAAATACCGCCGGACGTCCAGGCCGCCCAGGGTCCGGCCGATGCGGCGCGCCACGCCGCCCAGAGCGCTTTCCTTTTCCACCAGGAGAACCGGGAAGCCGGCCCCCGCTATATTCAGGGCGACGGTAAGCCCGGCCACGCCTCCGCCCACCACCAGGGCCTGCTTTTCCACCGGGCCGGCCACGGGGTTCAGGGGCTGGAGGAGATGGGAACGGGCTACGGCGGTGGCCACCAGGTCCTTGGCCTTTTCCGTGGCCCCGGCCCGGTCCTTCATATGGACCCAGGAACACTGTTCGCGGATGTTGGCCATTTCGAACAGATAGGGATTCAAGCCCGCTTCCCGGAGGGTTTCCTGGAAGGTGGCCTCGTGGGTCCGCGGGCTGCAGGAAGCCACCACCACGCGGTTTAAGTCATGCTCGTCGACCAGTTCCCGGATGCGGCTCTGCGCGTCCTGGGAACAGGTGAAGAGGAACTCTCCGGCATGCGCCACGCCGGGCAGGGTCCCGGCCCACTCCCGTACGGCCGGTACGTCCACCACGCCGGCGATGTTAACCCCGCAACGGCAGACGAATACGCCGATCCGTGGTTCGTGTCCGGCCACGGTCCGTTCGGGCGGGTACTCGCGCCGCCGGACCGATCGGCCGCGGGCTTCGACCAGGGACAGGGCGGCGTCGTTGGCCGCCGCCTGCGCCCCGGTGACCGCGCCCGGAATGTCCACCGGCCCCAGGACGGCGCCGCAGGCGAAAACGCCGGGCCGGCTGGTGGCGACGGGATCGAGGGGATCGGCGTCCAGGAAACCGAAGCTGTTGAGGCCGACGCCCAGGCGGCCGGTCAACTCGGGGAGACGCTGGGGCGGCTTCAGACCGACGGACAGGACGACCAGGTCGAAGGTTTCTGACCTGGTTCCTTCCGCGGTCGCGTAGCGGATTTGGAGGTCGCCGCCCGGGAGTTGGTCCACACCGTAGATCCGGGAACGCACCAGGCGGACGCCGTAGGTGTCACGGGCCCGTTCCAGGTACCGTTCCCATTCCTTGCCGTACATACGCAGGTCCAGGTAGAAGATGGTCGATTCCAGGGGGTAGGGGGTGTGTTCGACGGCCACCACCGCCTCCTTGACGGCGTGGGCGCAGCAAACGGCCGAACAGTAGCCGCCTGCCGAAACATCCCGCGAGCCGACGCACTGGATGAAGGCGACGCGGCGCGGTACGGCGCCGTCGGAGGGACGGACCAGGTGGCCGGCGTTGGGGCCGGAAGCGGCGATGAGTCGCTCGAACTGCAGGCTGGTGACTACGTCGGGGTATTGGCCCCAGCCGAAGTGCTGCCGGTCGCCCGGCACAAAGGGCTCGAAGCCGGCGCTGACCACCACGGCTCCCACAGCCAGTTCCACTTCCTCGTCGGCATCGGCGTGGCGGATGGCTTCGGCCCGGCACTCGGCCACGCAGGCCAGGCATTCGGCGCAACCGGAGCAGGAAAGGCAGCGCTTGGCCTCTCCCACGGCCGCCTGGAAATCATAAGGGCCGGTCACCTCGCTGAAGTCCGCGCGGCGGGAGAAGGTAGCCTGGGTGGGCGGTTCGGCCGCCTCCTCGCGGGGGACCCGGTCCATATCGGGCCGGGGCGGGGTGATCAAGGCGGGATCTACGGCGATGACGCGGCCCTCGGCCAGGTCCCGGCCGCTTAAGTAGCGGTCGATGCTTTCGGCCGCCCGGAGGCCGCCGGCACAAGCCTCAACCACGGTCCCGGCTCCCGTTACCACGTCGCCGCCGGCGAAAACGCCCGGAATACAGGTGGCCAGGGTAACCGGATCCACGATCAGGCGCCCTTGCGGTCCGGTCAACTCCTTGTTCCCACCGGTAAAGCCCGTGTCGGCCCTCTGGCCGATGGCGGCGATGATGGTGTCAAAAGCCGTCCCGCTTTCCGTGCCCTCGATGTAGGAGGGGTTAAAGCGCTTGTTTTCATCGAAGACGGACTTTACGGCTATGGTCACCAGGCCCCGTACGGTGCCCTCTTCACCATTGATCGACCGGACCCCGCGACCGTGGTGAAATATGACACCCTCGTACCGGGCCCCCTCCACTTCGTCCGGGGCAGCCGGGAGTTCGTCCTCCTTTTCCAGGGAGTATAGGTGTACTTCCAGGGCCCCCAGCCGGAGCGCCGTGCGGGCGCAGTCCATGGCCGTGTTGCCGCCGCCGATGACGGCCACCCGGCCGTTAAGCGGAACCTGCTCCCCGAGAGCCACCCGGCGGAGGAAGTCCACTCCCTGCAGCACCTGCGGACAGTCCTCGCCGGGCAGGCCCAGGCGCACGCCCGTGTGGGCGCCCATGGCCAGGAACACCGCGTCGTAGTCGCGGGTGAGGTCCGCCAGTTCCATGTCCCGGCCCAGCCGGTGCCCCGGCTTGATTTCCACGCCCAGCCGCTCCAGCAGGCCGATCTCCAGGTCAACCCATTTCTTGGGCAGCCGGTATTCCGGTATGCCCACCCGCAGCATGCCGCCGGCCACCGGCAGGGCTTCGAAAACCGTGACGCCGAAGCCGGCGAGGACCAGCCTGTAGGCGGCGGTAAGTCCCGCCGGGCCGGACCCCACGACGGCCACCTTTTTCCCCCGCGCCTCACCCGGCGTGGGCAGGGGCAGGGAGGCGGGGTCGGTATAGGCCGCGTCGGCGGCCGCTCTTTTCAGGTACATGATGTTGACCGGCTGGTCCACCTGCCCCCGGTAGCAGGCCGTCTGGCAGGGATGGACGCAGACCCGGCCGCACGCGGCCGGAAAAGGAAGGTCCCGGTAGATCAGTTCCCAGGCCGCGGTGAAATCGCCCTTGGAGATCAGCTGGACGTAACCCTGGGCGTTGACCCCGGCCGGACAGGCCGCCCGGCAGGGGGAGAGCCCGCTCTTATCCACCGCGTAGGCTCCGGGCGCGGCCTGGGGATAGAGCTTGTAGATGGCACGCCGCGCGCTCAAACCGCCGTCGAATTCGTTGATCCGCTCCACCGGGCAGACATTGACGCAGTCCCCGCAGGAGGTGCACTTGTCCGGGTCGACGTAGCGGGCGCGCTTTTTCAGGCGCACCTTGAAGTTGCCGGGGCCGCCGGCCAGTTCCTCCACTTCCGCCCCGGTGATCAGGTCTATGTTCGGGTGGCGGCCGGCCTCCACCAGTTTGGGCGAAATGATGCACATCGCGCAGTCGTCGGTGGGAAACGTCTTGTCCAACTGGGCCATAGCGCCGCCGATGGCCGTTTTCTCCTCCACGAGGTAAACATGGTAGCCGGTTTCGGCCAGATCGTAGGCGGCCTGTAGGCCGGCCACGCCGCCGCCTATCACCATGACCGCTCCGACCTTTTCCGCGAGCATGAACAACCCTCCAATACTTCCGTAGATGGGTTATACCGTTTTCAGGTCAGTTCCCGGACCAGGTCGCCCCAGGCGTCGAAGACCAGCACCTTGAGCGGCAGGTCGCCGGTCAGGGCGTGGGTGGCGCAGGAAAAGCACGGGTCGTAGGCCCTAAAAGCCATTTCCACCAGGTTGAGCAGACCCCGGGTGATCTCGACCCCGGGCCGGATGGCGGCGGTAGCCGCCTTCTTGATGGCCATGTAGATGGGGGCGTTGTTGTTGGTGGTACCGACGATCAGGTTGGCCTTAAGCACGATACCCCGCTCGTCGGTGACGTAGTGGTGGGTGAGGGTGCCCCGGGGAGCCTCCACAATGCCCACCCCCTCGCGTGGAACCTCCCGGGGGATGATCCGGATCTCATCCGACGTTATTTCCGGGTCGTGGGCCAGTTCCCGCAGGCGTTCGGCGGCGTAGAGGAGTTCCACCAGCCTGGCCCAGTGCTGGGCCAGGACGGCGTGCACCGGCCTGCCGCCGAGGGTCGCGTACATCTTCTCGCAGGCTTCCTGGGCCAGGGGGGTGGCCATGCCGTCGGCCGCGTTGAGGCGGGCCAGCGGGGCGGCCTGGTAAATGCCGCTGTCTCTGCCTTCCCGAAAACCGGTCCAGCCGGTTTTCCTGAGGTAGGGGAACTTCAGGTAGCTCCAGGGCTCGACGTGCTCCGCCACGTGCTCCAGGTATTCGGGGGCCCGGTAGCGTCCGGTTTCCACGCCGTCTGGTCCGACGATGCGGACCGAACCGTCGTAGAAGTTTACCCGGTTGGCAGAGTCGACCAGGCCCATGTAACTGGTTTCCAGGCGGTAGGCGTCGCTTAAGATGATGTCCACGTAGCCGCTGTTGGCCAGGACCACGTCGTTGAAGATCTGCAGGGAGAAACGCGCGAACTCCACCTGGGAGTCGGCGACCTTTTGCACGCGGCCCGCTTCCTCCCGGGACAGGCCCTTGGAGACCCCGCCGGGCAGCGTCCAGACCGGATGGGTCGCCTTGCCGGCCAGGAGGGCCTGGATTTCCTGGGCCATGGCCCGGTGCTTGATCACGGCGGCGCCGGTTTCCAGGCCTACCTTGCCCACCACGCCGAGGATGTTGCGGACGGCCGGGTCGGCGTCGGGGCCCATGACGAAGTCCGGAGCCGCCAGGGCGTAGAAATGGGCTATATGGCTGTGAATGTAATGGGAAGAGTAATACAACTCCCTCAGCTTTTTCGCCGCGGGAGGCGGATCTACCCGGAACACCGCGTCTACGGCCTTACCCGAGGCCATATGGTGGGCGGCGGGTCAGACACCGCAGATGCGGGTGACGATGCGGGGTACCTCCTCGATCGGCCTGCCCTCCACGAATTTTTCAAATCCCCGCAGTTCCGGGATCTGAAAATAGACGTCTTCGACCGAGCCGTCGTCGTTCAGGAATATTTCGATCTTGCCGTGACCCTCCAGCCTGGTGATGGGATCAATGGTCACTCTCTTCAAGGCTGCCGCGCTCCTTTCAACAGCGATTTGGCCATGGAGAAACGGAAGAAGGTGCCGGCCGGATCGACGATCCGGTCGATAACGGCCCCGGCGTCCTCCACCCGGTCTTCATCAATGATGGATCCCAGGGTGCTGATGAACTTGGCGCCCTGGTCGATGATGCCCGGCATGGGCCCGTAGCAGCCCCGGCAGGCCATATTGGCCGCGATGCACCTGGCGCCGCAGCCGCCCCGCGTTACCGGACCCAGGCAGATCAGACCCTGCTCCAGGAGGCAGTTCTCGCGATCCGGAATTATTTCATGGGGCCGGTAGAATGTCTTGACCTTTTTCTCCTTCTTGACGCGGGAACACTCGTGGCACAGGGAGTGGTCGGCTACGCCCACGGTGGATCCGGCGGGAGGCAACTGTCCGGAGACGATGACCTCGAACACCTCCCAGATCCGCTCGGGGGTGGGGGGGCAACCCGGCAGGTAATAGTCCACCGGCACGATGTCGTCCAGGGCGTACACCCGCCGGTAGAAGTCGGGCAGGTCCAGGGTGATGTCCCCGGCGGTGAAATGCGGTTGGGGCAGGACCGATTCCGGGTTTTCGGTGGAAGGCGACTCGCGGTAGACCCGGTTTAAGATGTCCTCCCGCCGTTTGAAGTTGGCCAGGGCCGGAATACCCCCGGATACGGCGCAGCTGCCGAAGGCCACCAGGACCTCCGACTTTTGCCGTAAGAGGCGCGCCAGGTGTTCGTTTTCCGAGTTGCGCACCGCCCCGTGGAAGAGGCAGACGTCGATGCTCCGGTCGTCGTAAGCCTCGACATCGCTGTACTTGAAGTCGACGGCCACCGGCCAGAAGACGATGTCGGCCACCGCGGCGATGTCCAGAATGTGCTCGTTGGTGTCCAGGATGGCCACGTCGCAGCCCCCGCAGGCCGAAGCCCAATAGGAGGCGAGCCTCAGCTTGCGCACACGGTATCACCTGCCCCGCTCTCCGCCGCCTGGTTGAAGGGTCCCAGGGCCCGTACGATTTCGGTGAAATCCCTTATCACCTTGGCAAACAGGGGACCTTCCGCCGCCGAGATCCATTCCAGCCTGACGCGTCCCCGCTCCACCCCGAAGTCTTCCAGCACCTTCATCATCAGGTGGTAACGCCGCGCGGCGTTGAGGTTGCCTTCGGTGTAATGGCAGTCGCCCGGGTGGCACCCGGCGATGAGGACGCCGTCCGCTCCTTCCGCCAGGGCCTTGAATACGAAGGTGGGGTCGATCCGGCCCGTGCACATGAGCCGGATGGCCCGGAAGTTGGGCGGATACTGCAGGCGGCTCACCCCGGCCAGATCGGCCCCCGCGTAACTGCACCAGTTACACAAAAAGCCGATTATTTTGGGTTCAAAAACATCCATCTTGTCAGGCCTCCCCCATTTCGATCAACCGTTGGTATAAGTGCCCGGGCCGACCCGGCCCCGGTCATGATGCCGGGACGGCCGGCTGTTTTTGCCGGTGAATTACCTTACCGTTGCGGTGACGCACGGTGGTCGGCCGTTGGCCGGTTGCCCCGGGAAAACCGCTTAAACCGGTTGGACGCCGGGTGGCTGCGAACGCTGGTGCATTGAGACGGCTTACTGTAGAAGTATGGGGGTGAATTTGACCTGGTCTGGAGCGGGGACGCCTGGTTTCCGGTCCGGGGACGAACGGCACAAGGCTTTCGCGGTTCTTCGTAACGCGCCCGATTGGGGGCGGTTGGGCCTAAGGTCCTCCCCTCATCCAATTCACCTCCGATCGGCCATTGGGAGAACAATACGGGCAAACGCATCGATTCAGGCGGTCTGTGTTACGCTCCAGCTATAATAGCATTACGCCCGGGCCATCTCAAGAGAAAGCAGACCGATGGTCGGATACGGGCGGGCGGTGGTCATTTTTCCCGTCCGAGCCATGCCCTGGATCGCCGGAGGGAGCCGTTGGCGCCGTCAGACCCGGTTACAATAAGCTCACAACACCTGGCGATGGTTAAATTTGGGAAAAACAACTGCTGCGTACCTCCCGGAGACGGTTATCCACCGGAGGCATCGCCAAAGGAACGGCCCGGAACGGTATAACCGGGGGGCCGGGGAACCTGCCGGCGTTGCGTTGGCGCTGGGTCAGCCCGGAGATACGTCCATACAACCCGGCGAATCTTCCGGCTGGAGCACGTCTCAACATTGAACATTTACCGGTGCGGTTGCAGGAATGGCGGCGGTTCCGGCGAAAGATAGCCGGTAAATTCAACTTGGGCTGGAGGAGGGACAGCTATGGATTACAACGACGAGACCGTGTTGACCGATCCGTCAGGCATCAGGCGCCGGTTTTTCGGCTACGATTGCGACGAGGTCGACCGCCGGTTGAGCAGGCTTCTCCAGATGGTCGTGGACGGCAAACAGGTGAACAAGATCCAGGACGGGACCATCAGGACCCTGGAGGCCCAGGTGAACGACTACCGGGAGTCGCAGGCGCTGGTGCGGGCGCTGATGACCAAAGCGGAGGACGAGGCCCGCGAAATTGTGGAGCGGGCCCTTGCGCAGGCCAAAGCCATCGGGCAACAGGCCGAAACCTTGCTGGCGGATGCCGGGGCCGAGGCGGCCAGGCTGCGCGCGGAGGCCGACGGGTATTTCGAGCAAAAACGCGGAGAGATCGAACGGCAGGCCAAGGACGCCCTGCGGGCGGCGGCCTTTGCGGAGAACTTCGAAAAGCTGATGGGGAAGCCGAAAGTAGGCGGAGCGGCCGGGGACCTGCTGGGCAGGCACATCCTGTTGTTTCTGAGCGAGTTGGGTGAACTCACCAAGCAACTGGCGGTTGAGGAGGCCGGCCAGGGATAGCGGTCGCCCCGCTGATCAGGGCCCGGGAAGGATGGGCCGGTCCGTCGTTGCCCGGTGGCCGCCGCGGCCTAAAACACGGTCCGCACGAAAACGGCCAGCCCAACCAACAGACAGTAGTAAGCGAAGGGGCGCAGGGCCTCCACTTCCCGCCGCTTGAAGTAGCGCATGAGAAAGACGACGCTCAGGTAGGCGACGACTCCGGCCACCAGGCCGCCCAAGGTGGCTATGGCCATCTGGGAGTGGCCGTACTTCAGCATCTTGGGTACTTCCAGAACGCCGGCGCCCAGGATGATGGGTGTGGCCAGCAGGAAGGCGAAGCGGGCGGCTGCTTCATAGGTGTATCCGTAGATAAGCCCGCCCACCATGGTTACGCCGGAGCGGGAGAAACCAGGAACGAGGGCCAGGGACTGCAGGACACCGATGACCAGGGCCTGCACGGGTTTGAGCCGGTCCAGGCTTTTGTGGCCCCGGCCCCGCAGCCATTCCCCCACCAGAAGGAACAGGCCGTTGACGATGAGGAAGAAGGAAGCCGAACGGGCGTCGGGAAAAAGGGCCCTGAACTTCTTCTCGAAAACGAAGCCGATGACGGCGGCCGGGATGGTGCCGATGATCACCATGGTCAGCAGGCGGCGCCCGTCGGTGCGGCGGGCGCCGAAGATGGACAGCAGGAAGTCGTACCAGTCCCGCCGGAAGTAGATGAGCAGGGCGAAGGCCGTACCCAGGTGCAGCATGACCATGAAGGGTAACAGGGCTTGCCGGTTGTAGGTCCAGTGGAGAAGGTAGGGGATGATGACGCCGTGGCCGACGCTGGAGATGGGAAAGAGTTCCGTGGCTCCCTGGGTGACGGCCAGGATCAGGGCCTGAATCAGTTGCATTGCATTTCCACCGCCGATTTGGTTTAGATTTGTGCCCCAGCTTAGTTTCTCTACGGGGGAAGGAAACCCTACCCGTGTCTTTGTTAATTTTCCTTAACGGCGGCGATGGCAGGGGAAAGATGCCTTTCCGGCGAAAAGGAGCGGGAGCCGCAAGCAAATACCGGATTTGGCGCACGGGTGCCCGGGCTTGGCGCGGGCGGGGAAAGACCGGAGACGTCTTATTAGGGGGCAGGCCGTGGTAATCGTCACGCTGGCCGGGATGGTCTTGCCCGCCCTGGCCCTGCTGCTCCTGTTGGTCGCGGCAATCCTGGCCGGCAATAAGCTTCTGTCCGCCCCGGGCTACCGGGGACCGGTGTCCGGCCACTTCGACGGCGTCCGGTTCCGGAACCGGGAAAGTAACGGGGCGCCCGGATCCGGGGAGGGTTTTTCCGGCGCCGGCATGGGCTCAAACCGCTGGAAGTGGCGGGAGAACCGTTTCCGGGCGCGACCGCGGGAACGCGTATGGGGCCGGGAGGTTGTCGTGACCTTTGTCAACCATGCTACCGTGCTGATCCAGACCGCCGGCGTCAACATCCTGACCGATCCGGTCTGGTCGTGGCGGGCCGGTCCGTTGCCCTTCCTGGGCCCGCGGCGGTACCGTGACCCGGGCGTACGTTTTGAGGATCTGCCGCCCATCGACCTGGTACTGGTCTCGCACAACCATTACGATCACCTGGATCTCCCGACCTTGCGCCGGCTGCGGGCCAAGTGGCGGCCCCGGATCTATACCGGGTTGGGGAACGCCGCGTATCTTAAACACCGGCATATAGGCGGGGCCGTCGACCTGGACTGGTGGGACAGGCGGCAGGTGAGCGGGACGGTAGCCGTCGTGGCGGTGCCGGCCCGGCATTTTTCGGCGCGGGCACTCTCCGACCGCGACCGGACGCTGTGGTGTGGATTTGTCCTGGAAACACCGGCGGGGGACATCTTCTTCGCCGGCGACACGGCCTACGGGCCGTTCATCGGGGAAATCCACCGTCAATGGCGGGAGTTCCGCCTGGCCTTGCTGCCAATCGGCGCGTTCCTGCCCCGGCGGTCCATGCAGGCGGTGCACACCTCGCCGGACGAGGCGCTCGCCATGCATCACGAACTGGGCGCCCGGATATCGGTGGGCATTCACTTCGGAACGTTCCCGATGGCCGCGGACGGCCAGGACGTGCCGGCCGAACGGGTCGGGGAGTTGCTCCGGCAGGCGCCCGAACCGGCTTTTATCCTCCTGGAAAACGGACAATCGCTGACGGTGCGGGACGATTGACCACGCAGGGATTAGGAGGTGGCGGCATGATTCCGGCCCCGGCGGAGAAGATCCGGTGGTGCCGCGAACAGGGATACTGGGGCGACCGGACCCTTGCGGACGCTTTGCGGGAGCGGGTTTTGGCGGACCCGGAGCGGACGGCCCTGCTGGATCACCCCCTGGAGGTGGAAATGTGCCTGCGGCAACTGGGCCAAGAGAAGGTCAAATTCACCATTATGCCGCCGGCCGGGACGGCTTCAACATCAGCGACGGAAATCATCTTGAAGAAATTTAAAAGGGTGGTTGTATGCGCGACGCGGTGATCGTGGCGGCGGTGAGGACGCCGGTGGGCCGCCGGGGCGGGAGCCTGGCCGGTATCCGGGCGGAGGACCTGGCCGGTATGGTGCTCCGGGAACTGATGCGGCGGGCTCCCTGTGATCCCTCCCTGGTGGAGGACGTCATCATGGGCTGTGTTTCCCAGGTGGGGGAACAGGCCATGTGCATCGGCCGGGAGGCGGCCCTGATCGCCGACTTTCCCGCGCACGTGCCCGGTCTCTCCCTGGACCGCCAGTGCGGCTCCAGCCAGCAGGCGGTCCACTTCGCCGCCCAGGCCGTCCTCAGCGGCGACATGGACGTGGTGGTGGCCGCCGGCATCGAAAGCATGTCCCGGGTGCCCATGGGCTCCAATTTCCAGGATACGGATTTCAGCAAGGAGCTGACCTCCCGCTACGAAATCATTCCCCAGGGCCTTTCGGCGGAGAGGATCGCCGCCCGGTGGGGGTTTTCGCGCGGGGAACTGGACGGTTATTCCCTGGAAAGCCACATAAAGGCGGTCCGGGCCCGGGACGAGGGCCGGTTCGAGCGGGAGATCATGCCGGTGACGCTGCCTTCGGGAGATGTCTTCACGGCCGACGAGACCTGCCGGCGGGACACTTCGGTCGAAAAACTGGCCGGGTTGCGCCCGGCCTTCCAGGAGAACGGCGTGATAACGGCGGGCAATTCCAGCCAGATCAGCGACGGCGCGGCGGCCGTCCTGGTCATGTCCCGGGAAAAGGCCCTGGAACTGGGATTGAAACCCCGTTTCCGCATCCTGGCCCGGAGCGTCCTGGGATCGGACCCCACCCTGATGCTCACCGGGCCGATCCCGGCCACGGCCAAGGTGCTGGCCAAGGCCGGTCTGGGCATCGGGGACATCGACGTCTTCGAGGTCAACGAGGCCTTCGCCCCGGTGCCCCTGGTCTGGCTGAAGGAAACGGGCGCCGATCCGGCCCGGCTCAACCCCTGCGGCGGGGCCATCGCCCTCGGCCATCCCCTGGGCGCCAGCGGGGCCCGCCTGATGACGACCATGATGCACGAACTGGAGCGAACCGGCGGACGTTACGGGTTGCAGACCATGTGCGAGGGCCATGGCATGGCCAACGCCACCATTATCGAGAGACTGGCCTGAAGGGGGAAATTATCTTGGATATCAAGGATTGCGTGGCCGTGGTTACGGGAGGGGCTTCCGGCCTGGGCGAGGCCACGGTCAGAATGCTGGCGGCCGGCGGGGGCAGGGCGGTGATCGCCGACCTGGCCGGGGATAAGGGTGAGCACCTGGCCGCGGAACTGGGAGGCAGCACCATCTACTTCAAGACGGATGTCACCTCGGAAGCCGGGGTGGCCGAAATGCTGGAGAAAGCCGTGGCCGCCTTCGGCCGGGTCAACGTCCTGGTCAACTGCGCCGGTATCGGCGTCGCCCAAAAGGTGCTCGGCAAGAAGGGCCCGCACGACCTGGTCGGGTTCGAGCGGGTAATCCGGATCAACCTCGTCGGCACTTTCAACGTCACCCGTCTGGCGGTGGAAAAGATGGCGGGGAACGAACCGAACGGGGAAGGGGAGCGGGGGGTGGTGGTCAACACGGCATCGGTGGCCGCCTTCGAGGGACAGATCGGCCAAGCCGCCTACAGCGCCTCCAAGGGCGGCATAGTGGGAATGACCCTGCCCCTGGCCAGGGAACTGGCGGCTTACGGCATCCGGGTGATGGCCATCGCCCCCGGTATCTTTGAGACCCCCATGTTCGACGGACTGCCGGAAAAGGCCAAGGAAACCCTGGGGTCCATGGTTCCCTTCCCGTCCCGGCTGGGCCGGCCGGCTGAGTACGCCGCCCTGGTGCGGTCCATCATCGGGAACCCCATGCTCAACGGCAGCGTGATCCGTCTGGATGGGGCGATCAGGATGCAGCCCCGGTAACAGGGCAAAGGCTTCACGTTTAACCGGCCCGGGAAAAGCAGACCGGCGGCAAAGCGGTTTCTTTCCCGGAAGGTGCCTGGGCGGACGTTCTCTTTTTCCCGACCTTCGACTCCTACATTCGATGCAGAGGAAGGGGGCCGATCTGAAATGGGTTCTCTGGCCATGGTTTTCGGCCTGCTGTTTTTCATCGGCTTGGTGGGCGCGGTGTACAGGATAATCAGCCACAAAGACGGCGCTTTCAAGTGGTTGGCGTCCTCGGGTCTGGGATTGGTCTTGTATGTTTCGCTGCTTTTTTTCCCGGGCGGCCATTATGGGCCGCGGGAAAAAACCATACCCGCGCAGGCGGTGGTCAAGGCGACCGCCAAGGCACCGGAAAACCGGGCCGCCAAGGGTCCCGCATTACCGTCCGTGCCGAGCGCTTCGAGCCGGAACACCATCCCCCGGAGTGTCTATTCCCCTTCTTCGAGGACGTTCCCCGCCAGCACCGTAAAAACGGTATATGGTGGTTAGGCTGGCGCGGCGTCGTAAGGATCCACGGACGGCCGGTGTGGTCCGGCCAGGGCGGGAAACCGGGCGTCAGGCAGCGTTCGAGTATACCCGGAGGGGCGGCATGATTTTGTCGAACAGGGACGGCACCGTCAATTACCCCGGGGCTAAAGCCGGCCTAAAGGTAGGGGCTCCCGCGCCGGCTTTATTGGGTGGCATCGCGCCTACGCCGGGGAGGTTGATCGGTTGACTGGCGTTTTCTCTCCCCCCGGATTGACCGTTCTGGTGCTGTTGGTGACGGTGGTCCTGCTGGCCAGCAACAAAATCCGTCCCCAGGTGGTTGCTCTCCTGGCACTGGGCCTGGTGGGCGTCTTGAATCTGATTCCCTACCAGACCATCTTTCAGGGTTTTGCCAATCCGGCGGTTATTCTTATTGCCTCGATGATGACCATGGGGGAAGCCCTGCAGCGCACCGGGGTTACCGCCCGGGTAGGCCGGTGGGTAGCCGCCCGCGCCGGCGGCGGCGAGGCGAGGACGGCCGGACTGCTTATGCTGGCGGCCGCCATACCTTCGGCCTTGATGAGCGACGTAGGGGTAATTACCGTCTTCATCCGCATAATCGAGAGCATGCAGGCCAGGCTGCACCTGCCTCCTTCGCGGTTGCTGTTACCGGTTGCTTTCGGGGCCAGTCTGGGTGGGCTGTTGACCCTTTTGGGCAGTTCGGGCAACATTTTGGCCAACCAGTTGCTGGTGCATGCGGGAGCACCCGGTCTGGCCCTTTTTTCCCTGACGCCTTTGGCCGTGATCCTGGTAGTAGTGGGAGTCGCCTACGCGGTCCTGGTGGGGAACAGACTTCTGCCGGCCCGGTCGGAGGAGGAAGGGAAGGAAAATCTCTACGGCCTGCGCCAGTACCGGGGGGAATTGGCGGTATCGGAACGTTTCGCCGGCTGCGGGCAAAAGCTCAAGGATCTGACCCTGCCCGCCAAGGCGGGCATTCGGATCGTCAGTATCCGGCGCGGAGATGGTGTAATCGTCGACCACCCGGACGCCGACACGACGATCGAGGCCGGCGACCGGCTCTGGGTTCAGGGGGCCGTCGCCGATCTCCTGGGTATCCATGGCAACACAGAGTATCCCGGGCTGCAATTAATTGAAGAAGACGGGTTTCAAGAGGAGGGGGAAAGCCACACCGAGGCGCTGGTGACGCCCAAGTCGCCGCTACGGGGGCATACCCTGGCGGAATTGCGCTTTCGCCAGCGCTACAACGTATCGGTGGTAGCCGTGTCGCGCCTGGGCGAGATGACTACCCCGGCGCAGATGGCCTTGATGCGGTTCCGGGTAGGCGACACCCTCTTGCTAAGGGGCCCGGAGAAGGGCCTCGCCAGCCTGGCGCACAGCGGCGTGCTGTTGCTTCAGCAAGCGGTGGACTTCCACCCGCCCCGCTCCAAGCGGGCCTGGGTGTCCGTAGCGGCCATGGGCGCCGTCCTTCTTACCGGTGCGACCGGTCTGCTTCCGATCGCGCTGGCAGCTGTTCTGGGTGTTGTATTGGTAATCCTTACCGGATGCCTTACGTCCGAAGAAGCGCAGAAATCCATGGAAGTGCGTATTTTGGTACTAATAGCAGGAATGCTGGCACTGGGGGCGGCCATGGAAAACACGGGGGTGATATCCTCGATGGCGCAGGTTCTCCTGAGGACGGTCGGAAACTCGAACCCGTTGGTTTTGATGGGAGCGGTCT
>JAJYZD010000284.1 GCA_021800315.1 Bacillota bacterium
AACGGAGGAAAGATTGATGAATATGGATTATCACGAGCGTTACAACGGCTTCCAGTGGGACATCCCTTCCTTGTACAACATAGCCTATTTCATCTGCGACCGGCATCCCGGCGGTAATCCGGCCCTGATCCATGAGGATGATGACGGCAGCGTAACACCTTATAGTTTCGGTGACTTGAGGAAGCTGTCGAACAGGTTGGCCAACGCCCTGAGCGGCCTGGGACTTGGCAGGGGAGACAGAATCGCCATCCTTCTTTCCCAGCGCCCGGAAACCCTTATAGCCCACCTGGCCGGCTTCAAGATGGGAGCCGTCAACGTGCCCTTGTTCACCCTTTTCGGTCCGGACGCCCTGGAATACCGCTTGCACGACTGCGGCGCCAAGGCGGTTTTTGTGGACGGGGAGAACCTGGCGAAAATCCTGGAGATCCGCCCGCGGCTGGAATCCTTGCAGCACATCGTCCGCACCGGCGAAGGAGAACGCCCGGACGGCGTCATCTCCTTCACCGGGTTGTTAGAGAACGCGGCGGACGAATTCGGGATGGCGGCCACCTCGTCCGAAGATCCGGCCCTGATCATCTACACCTCCGGTACCACCGGGCCGCCCAAGGGCGCCCTCCACGCCCACCGGGTACTGGCCGGTCACCTGCCCGGCGTGGCCATGTCCCACAATTCCTTCCCCCAACCCGGCGACCGGTTTTGGACTCCCGCCGACTGGGCCTGGATAGGCGGTCTCATCGATGTCCTCTTTCCCTCCCTATATCACGGCGTCCCTGTCCTGGCCTGCCGGCTGAAGAAATATGACCCGGAAAAAGCCCTTTCCCTGATGGCGAAACACCGGGTCAAAAACGTGTTCCTGCCGCCCACGGCCCTGAAAATGACGCGTCCGCTCAGCGGTATCAAAGAGAAGTTCCCCTTGGGGTTGCGGACGGTCGCCAGCGGGGGCGAGCCCCTCGGAACGGAGATTCTCGAATGGGGGCGGACCGAACTTGGTCTGGACATCAACGAGTTTTACGGTCAAACCGAAGCCAACCTCCTGATATCCAACTTTTCTGCGCTGATGGCGGTTAAGCCGGGCTCAATGGGGCGCCCGGTGTTCGGCCACCGGCTTTCGGTGGTGGACCGGGAAGGGCACCCCCTGCCGGCCGGCTCCAGTGGCGAAATCGCGGTCAAAAAGGGCGATCCGGTGATGTTTTTGTCCTACTGGAAGGATAAGGCAGCCACGGCGGAGAAGTTCCGGGGCGAGTGGATGTTGACGGGCGATGCCGCGCACGTTGATCATGATGGATATTTTTGGTTTAGCGGTCGCAAAGACGACGTCATCACCTCCGCCGGTTACCGGATCGGTCCCTCCGAGATTGAGGACTGCCTGCTCAAGCATCCGGCGGTGGCGGTCCCGGCCGTAATCGGCAGTCCGGACGAAATCAGGGGACAGGTGGTGAAGGCCTTCATAAAGCTGAAGGAAGGTTATGAACCGTCCAGCCGGTTGGCCGGGGACATCAAGGAGTTCGTACGGGTCAGGCTGGCCGCGCACGAATACCCCCGGGAAGTTGAATTCATCGCTGAAATACCCGTGACGGTTACCGGAAAGATCAAACGGGGCGACCTGAGGAAACTGGATACCCGGAAAGAAAAAGGATGGTAATTAGCAATGGTCAATCTCGCGGTTGATTTAAGCGGCAAAACGGCCCTGGTCACCGGGGCCGGTTCCGGCATAGGGTACGGTGTCGCGCAGGTGCTGGCTCAAAACGGAGCCGCCGTCATCCTGAACGACCTTTCCGCAGGGCTCGCCGGGGCGGCCCGCAGCCTCAACGGGGAAGCCTGGCCCGGCGACATAACCGACCCGGGCGTAATCGAACCGGTCAAAGACAGGAAGATCGATATCCTGGTCAACAACGCCGGTTTTCAGCACATCGCCCCGGTGGAAGACTTTCCGCCGGAAACCTTCCGCCGGCTGCTGGAAGTGATGCTGGTCGCCCCCTTCCTCTTGTGCCGCGCCGTCCTGCCCGGCATGAAGGAAAGAGGCTTCGGCCGGATCATCAATATCGCCTCGGTGCACGCCAAAATAGCCTCCGTCTTCAAAGCCGGCTATGTCAGTGCCAAGCACGGACTCCTGGGCCTCACCCGCGTGGTGGCACTGGAGGCAGCTCCCCACGGCGTTACCGTCAACGCCGTCTGTCCGGGTTACGTGGACACGCCCCTGGTGAGAAACCAACTGGCCAAACTGGCCGTGGAGCACAACCTAGGTCCCGACGAGGTGCTGGAACAGGTAATCCTCCGCCCGGTACCGCAAAAAAGGCTGCTCACTCCGGAGGAAGTAGGTTACCTGACCCTGTTTCTCTGTTCGGAAGCCGCCGGCTCCATCACCGCCCAGGGATATACCATCGACGGCGGTTGGAGCCAGGTTTAGCTGTCGGTAAACAACGGAAGGAGGTGAAAAAATGACGTCGATTTGGCCGGCCTTGATCTTCATAATCCTCGGTTGGCTTGTTTTGAACTGGGTTCCCGGCTATTGGCACGCCAGGCGTTTTGAGAAGTTGAACCCGCGCATGGAAGAAATAATCAGAAAATACGGACAAGGAGGGAAAAAATGATGCAGTTTGCGGTTACCCCGGTCATACCGTGGATAATCGTCGTCTATCTGGCCTTTATCCTGATTTTCGGCATCGTGATGAGCCGCCGGGCCAAGACCATGTCGGACTACTACATCGCCGGCAAGAAAGCTCCCGCGTTTATCGCCATTGTTTCGGGCAGTGCGGCCATCATGAGCGGGTTCGGCCTGGTCGGCATACCCGGTCTGACCTACCAGTTCGGCGTAGTCGCGGACTGGATCCAGATACCGGCCATTTTGGGGTTTTCCGTAGCCGCCTTCTTCATCGCCCGCAAAATGAGAACCCTGGCGGAAGTCAGGGAAGTGTACAGTGTGCCTGACGCGATCGCCCTTCGCTACACCCGCTTTCCCACCGCGGCCAGGATCATGGGGGTGCTGGGGCTGTTATCGGGACTTCTGGGCTACCTCTCGGTGGAGTTTATGGCGCTGGGCGTCGTAATGTCCTCCATTTTCCCTATTTCCCTGTGGACCGGTGTTCTCATCGGGACAGCCATCGTAGGCATCTATACGATTCTGGGCGGGATCGCCGCCGGTATTTGGACGGATCTGATCCAGTTCTCCATGGAGATGCTGGCCGGCATCTCCATCCTGATAGCTTCTTTTGTCGTCGCCGGTGGGCCGGTGGGCATCCTGCGCACTTTCGCCAGCTCGGCCGTACCGAAATGGCAGTATCATGCGGCGTTGTGGTGGCCGGCGGGGGGGTTGGGGATCTGGGCCGCCCTGGCCTGGGTGCTCACTTTTACCTTCGGGCACATGGGCCAGCCCCAACTGCTTTCCAAGTATTATTGTCACCGCGACATCGCTAAAATGAAGTGGCAGGCTCTGGGCAACGGCATAACTTACTCCCTGGCCGGGTTGGTGTCTTTTGCCGGATTGGCCCTGGCCGCCCTCGTGGCCGCCGGCAAGGTGGCTCCGCTGGCAAATTCCAACTACGCCGTCCCCTATTTCTTAATCCACTATATACCCAGCGGGATTGCCGGATTGGTGTTTGCCGCCCTGATAGCGGCTTCCATGGCCACCACCAACGGTTTCGCCAACATCGCCTCGGCCGCCCTGACCAGGGACCTCATGCAGAAGACGTTCAACGTGAAAATGGATGAGAAGTCGGGTCTGATGTGGGGCAGGTTCTGGACCTTCATTCTGATCATTGTGGCACTGGTCGTCACCTATTATTGGAAGACCCTGATCGGGTTCGCCGGCAGTGCCGCCTGGTCAACCCTGGCCTCCGTGTTCCTGCCCCTGGTCTCCATAGGGCTCAACTGGCGCCGGGCCACGTCGTACGGAGCCGTGGCCGGCGCGGCGGTAGGCATTTTCACCTCCCTCTATTTCACGGTAGCCAATTACAACCCCAGCGGCTTCTTTGGATCGAGTCTGGCCATCGTCCTTTCGGTGGCGGTGTTCATCGTGGTCTCCCTGGTGACGCCGCCCGACGAACTGCCCGCTGACGTCGAGGCGATAGTCGGAATGAACGAATACGCGCCGTCGGCCGTACAGCCGGCGATGGTTCAGAAGGCCGGCTAGGCGCCGGTCAGACGGAAGAAAACGGGTGGCCGGCAGACGGAAAGCGGTCTGCCGGTCATCCGTGCCTTCCCGGGTTTCATCCCCGCCCCCTTCCCGTAGCGGCCTTCTCCCCCCAGGGCCCTCCTCGACCTGCCGCCCAAGCCATGCCCGGGCAAAATCCTCCTTGACTGTTGAACC
>JAJYZD010000285.1 GCA_021800315.1 Bacillota bacterium
CAGGTTGAAATTGGTCAGCCCGGGAAACAGGAAGTTATTGTAAAACACCGGTGCCGACGTATACAGGTTGGTCCCCATGAAGACACCGCCGGTGTGGGCCAGGTCGGCCCGGGCCAGCGGAAACAGCGATATGCCCGCCCCCAGGTCAAAATTGCGGTAAATTGAGGACAATCGGTTGGTGCCCAGAGGCGCCACGCTCCGGTATGCCTCGGCTTGCTGGAGAAAGGCGTTGCGTACGTGGACGGCCCGGCCGGCCAGAGTCTCCTCCATGAGCCGGCACTTTTGCTCCAGGGCGCTCACCCCGTCCGCCGCCACGGCGGCCAGGACGGTGACGAAAAAGACCCGGTTCGTACCCATCTGAACCGCGTCCCGCAACTGCCATGCGTCCTTGACGGCCCGCTCCAGGCGGGACAGGTTGTAATGGTCGCCGCGCTTCACGTCCAGAATGCGCTGGGACTCCAAAACCGTTATCTTCCGCGACAACTGGTTGATGACGTGGGCGTCCCTGCCCGGCCGCAGGTGGATGCTCACATCGACGTCCCCGAACCCGTACAGGGGATCGAGCCAGCCCACCGAGACGCGGCCCGGCACCAAGGCCAGGAAAAAGGTGCGGACCACCCTCCCGGCGCCGATCCGGATGAGATCCTCTTCCGGACAAACCTGGAACCCATCCGGGGCCAGGAGGTCGGTCAATCCTCTAACCCCGCCGGACAAAGACAGGCCACATCCTCCCTGCAACGCGGCCGGACTCTCCACCGTCCTGCCCGGACCGGTGGTGCAAAGGGAGAGGAAACCCCGGCCGGCCGCGTCCGCCACCCGGGCGCTGGTGGCACGGTGCTTGTTGCCCAGGTTGTAGACCAGTTCAACCAGTTCCTCGGTGGCCAGCCGCCTGGCCACGAGGTTGCCGCAACGGGACAAAGCGTCGGCCACCAGGGAAAAGCGCCTTTCCAGTTCGGCCCGGGCCCGGGACGCCCAGCCACCGGGTGGGTCGGGCGCTCCCTCCCTCTCCCACGGGATGACCAGGAAACAGCGGCGCACCAGCACCGACCGGCAGGCCATCATTTCCCGCAGATATTCGGCCAGGGCCGCCGTGTATTTTTGCAAGGGACCGTTCAAGGAGGCCCCCGCGCTCAGGACCCGTCCTACTTCGCCGGTCAGGTCCAGGGGCCTGGTCTGAATAAAGAACTGCAGGTCGAAAGTGAGGGAAAACAACAGCCGGCCGAACGCTTCCTCGACCGCTTCCTGCTCCCGGGCCGACAAAAGGGCGAAGTTCAGGGTACCGGCCTCCGCCACCAGACGGTATCCCCCGGCCACCTTAAGCATCCCGTCGCGGATGTCCTCCACGCCGAGGAAGTGCTGGGCGCCGGCCGAGCTTTTCCTTCCAACCAGTTTTGGCGGCCAACCGGGCCAAAAGCCCACCTTTTTCCCGCACCTCCTCAGTGACCACAGGGACATCGAAACCCCGGTAGGGATAGTCCCTGGTCTCTTGCCGGCTTAAGAAGCGCAACACCAGGTATTGATCAAGGCGCAATCCGCGCGCGGTCACCCGGACAAAAGAGAGCGCCGCACCCACTCCCGCAAACAAGGCCATGAATACGACCTTCAACACGCCCGGCCAGAATCCAGACGGCAAGGCCAGGGCGACGGCGGACCCGGCCAGGAACCCGCCCACCAGGGAAATGAACTGGCGGGCGGACAGGACCCCGCCGAAGACCTTGTCCTCCTCGGTCAGCGAAACCGGCATCCGGTAGCTCTTCATCCGTCTATCCCCCGGAATTCAGAAATCCGGAAGCCAGGCTGATGATGAACCACGTCCCGAACAACAGGATGGCGCCCACAATGGCGTAGCCCAGACCAGCCATCGCCTCCTGCCTGGCCCGCGGGTCCTTCCGTCCCAAATTGACCGCGTTCCATGCGATGAACCCCGCGGCCACGAAGCCCAGCACGGAAAAGAAGATGTTGAAGATACGGCGCACGTCCATCCCGATCTGGTTGACATCCGCCTGCGGCAGGCCGTTCAAGGTACCGTTCCGGACGTCCGGGGTGGGTGTAGCCGCCCTGGCCCACCCGGCAAAGAGGCCGGCCCAAAGGCCGGCCGCCAGGCACAGTACCAACACCACCTTTTTCCATGTACCAGTTCCGGAGCCGGAAGCGGCCAATCCCAGCTTGCCGTTTACGCCGTTCCCTCCGGGCGCTGTAAGATCATCACCATCCACCCAGCGTTCCCCCTTTTCCCCGCCCCGACCCAGCGGGGCGGCTTTTGGTTTGTCTCAGGCCCGCGCTATTCCTCCGTCCGGCCCAGTTCCACCCCAACGGCCTGCACGTCGGCGGCGGCGGCGAGATAGAGGGCGCCGCCGTCACCGGTCAGTTCCAGCAGCCTTAACCGCCTGTCGCCCAGTACCTGCCTGGCCCGGACCCTGCCCGCCCGGGTAAGATGCAGGATGAAGCGGCCCCCTTTGCCGTGCATGACCACCCTTCCCCCCGGTCCCTCCACGGCCACTGGCTCCCCGCCTGCGGCGGCCAGGCGGCGGACCGGCCGGCGCCGTTTCGGCAAGTCCCCCGACGTGCCCAGAAGCAGTTCCCTGGCTAATTCCACCCGGCCGCACGGTACCACCAGGTCGGCTAGGTCCACCCCCAGTACCCGGCAAAGTTTCTGTCCCAGCCGCCAGTCCGGCAGGTATTCCCCTTTCTCCAGGCGTTCCAGCAGGGCCACAGTTATCCCGCCCAGGGCCGCCAATTGCTCCCGCGCGACTCCCGCCCGGCGGCGGACATGGCTCAGGCGCAACCCGAACCCCGTTCCGGGATGCCCGGCCGGCGGCAGGTAACCCTCCTCCTCCCATCGGTAGCAGGCCATTTTCGGCCGCGGTACCCTCCCCGAGCTTTTACGCCGGCGGCAGAGAAGACTCCGCACCGTCCCGGGCGCAATCCCCAGGCGCCGGGCCGCCTCCCCGGGCGAAAGGCCCCCGTCTTCCACCAGAGCCAGGGCCTCTTTATGCCAGTCGTTGGAGACAGGGATATCCTGCTGTCCGGGCGTTGCTGCCGTGGGTGGTAATGAACCCGCCTTTTTCCGGATGACCGCCAACTGCCTGGACGCCTGCTTGGCTGGAATTCCGAGGTCAGCCGCCGCTTCCCGCACCGTCCGCCCCCCCTTGACCAATTGGTAGAGAGCGGCCTGCTGGACGCTCATATGGTTTTCCGGCATGTCCGGCAGGGGTTTGATCGGCCTGCCTCCCATCCACGATTCACCTCCAGGTCCAGGAACACCCTTTTATCGTGAGATATGCCCCATCATACGGCAAAAGGTTCATGGTGTCAATACATAACTTCAAAAAAAGTATAACTGCGGGCGGCGAAACCTCGACCACAGGTTGCCGACTTGGTGCCGGCAAGCTTTGTCACAGTTCAGGGCACTTTTCCGGAACCGTGGAGGCAAATAGAAAAATCTTACAGATGTAATAACAGATCAAGCCGAACCGTGATTAGGACTGAATTTTTCACGATGTTGATACCCGTATTACAGATAGTATAACTCGGGGCGGCGTAAACCGGGCGAACGACCCGCCCATACACCCCGGACCCCTCCCGAACCGGCCGCCATCCGGAAGCCCTGCCGCACCCGGATGGGAAATCCTCCTGGTCACTCCGCCGCAAAGATTTTTTTCTTTTTTTCCTGCGAAATCATAATCACATCTTTGACAAGTTTCATAGTCTAGAGTAAAATTGTTGTAAGATATTATTCATTCAGTAGGAGGTAAGCCCGTATGACCTTGAAGGATAAGCTCCAGGAACTGATGACCATCCGGGGCCTGAAACAAAATGTCCTGGCCAAGAAGGCCGGCATTTCTCAATCGCTGGTAAGTGAAATACTCAACGGCAAGAGGACCAACGTTTCCCTGGAAACATTGCAAAAAATTTCCATGGCCCTGAATATCCACGTCATGTATTTTATTGAACAGGATACCATCGGACCGGGAGAAATTCTCACCCATCTCTCGGAAGAAGAGAAAAAATTCGTCATGGACAGACATAGCGCTCCGTGGATTAAAATGTCGTCAGACGCGGCGAAGGAAGGAATTACGGCGGAGCAATTAAGCAATATTGTCAAGACAATTGTCGAAGTTAAGAGGACTATGCAGTAATATTTCTCTTGACTTCGTGAAAATTTCGCATTAGAGTAAGAAGGACGTTTGTGCTTATCCTGTTTTGTGACCCGTAGTGTGTCATGCTCCGGTATTATTGGTCACGATCCCCAAAGAAACCGCAGGGAAGGAGTGGTTAATTTGTCGCCCGGCAAAATCGGCGTG
>JAJYZD010000039.1 GCA_021800315.1 Bacillota bacterium
GCAACGCCAGCCCTGCCGCTCGGCATAGCGGCTGTACATGCGGAACAGGTCGGCGGCGAAAAGGGCCGCTTCCTCGCCGCCGGTGCCGGCGCGGATTTCGACGATGACGTTTTTCCCGTCGTTAGGGTCGCGGGGCAAAAGCATGACCTTGAGCCGGTTCTCCAGGCCGGCCAGCCGCTGGCCCAACTCCCCGGCCTCCTGTTCCGCCATCTCGCGCAGTTCCGGTTCGGAATCGTCCGCCATCAGTTCCCGGGTTTCGGCCAGGTCCCCGGCGGCCTTGTTGTACTCGCGAAAGACGGCGACCAGGTCGGACAGGTCGGCGTGCTGCTTCGCGTATTGCTGCCACCGGCCCCGGTCGGCCATAACGGCCGGGTCGGCCAACAGGGCTCCCAGTTCCTCGTAACGGGTCTCAATGTCCCGGAGTTTATCGAACAACGGTCTCACCTTTCTTGAATACGGCCTGCAGGGCGGAAATGGCGACCTCCACCTGGCGATCGTCGGGGGGACGGGTGGTCAGACCCTGCAGCCAGCGTCCCGGCGCCGACAGCCCGCGCCAGACGGCATGGCGCTGGTGACGGCCGGTGAGCCGCAGCCACTCGTAGGACAGGGCGGCGACGAGGGGGGTCAGCAGGAGACGGGAGGCAAGCGCCGCCCCGATGCTTTGCCGGCCCAAGAGGGAAAAGACCAGGACCGCCAGTACGACCACCCACAAGAGAAAGCTGGTGCCGCAACGCGGATGATGACAGGAATGCTTCTGCACGGTATCCACGGTCAAGTCCTCACCCGCTTCCAGGGCGTTGATAACCTTGTGCTCCGCGCCGTGGTACTGAAAAACCCTCTTTATGTCGCCCACCCGGCCGATGACCAGCACATAGCCGATCAAAAAGAGCAGCCGGATGAGACCTTCGACCAGGTTGCGTTCCAGGCCGCCCGCGGCCCGGGCCACCAAATCGGCGACCAGGGCCGGCAGAAGGATGAACAGGCCCGCCGCCAGGGTCAGTGCCGCCACCATGGTCAGGATGATGTCCCTCCGGGAGAGGTCCACTTCCTCTCCGGCCGCGGCCTGGGAGGCGGAATAGGTGAGGGCCTGCAGGCCGACGACGAGGGCTTCGACCAATGCCGTCACCCCGCGTACCAACGGCCAGGAGAGCCACGGATAACGCTTTTCGTGGGAACCGTTGGCCCGGCGCTCTACGACGATGCTCTGGTCGGGCCGCCGCACGGCCACCGCCCAGTCCTGCGGGCCCCGCATCATGACGCCCTCGATCACCGCCTGGCCGCCGTAGACAAATTCGGCCATCATGCCGGCCGGCGCAAAAGCCGGTGCGCGCGGCCGTCCCTCCCTTCCCGGGGGTCTCCCGCCGCGTCCGGCGGGTAAACACCGCTACCCCGGATCCCTCTTCATCCGGGCAACAAAGCAAGCTGCCTTGAGGCGGCCCGGACTTCTCCGGACGCCTGCCAAGCAGCTCCTGGTCGGCCGTACACGAAAACCGGCCGTTTGGTTGGGGTCGGCGGACCGTCCCCTACTTCAAGCCGTATTTCTTGCGAAACTTGTCGGCCCTGCCGCCGGTTTCCACTGTGCGCTGGGAGCCGGTGTAGAAGGGGTGACAATTGGAACATATCTCTACCCGGATTTCCTTCTTGGTTGAGCAGGTCTCGAACGATTCGCCGCAAATGCAGGTAACCCTGGCCGGGCCGTAGGCCGGATGAATGTCCTTCTTCAAGCCGATCACCTCGTTTCACCGATACTTACGCCGGTTATTATAGCATATTACGGCGGCGGGAGCAATATGGGATACCGGCGGGCCGGGGGCCGGTCCCGCCTGGTCAGGGATGCGCCTGGTCCGGGCGGCGGGACGCTCCGTGGTCCCGGAGGAGGGAAACGTTTTCCCGGGAGTAACGCCAACATGACCGGTCCTGGTTCAATCAAAGGTAACGATGGACGTTTCCTCGAAGAACCCGGAAATCCTGGTGGCATCCCTGGTATCGTAAAACTCGGTCACGAGCGTATTATAGGTAAGCACCAAAGAAGCCGGCGTATTGAATACACCCAGACATTCTCCGAGGAGCACCCCGTTGGCCATCAGCCTCGCGGTTCTTTTGTTGCCGTCATAATAGAACTGGTTCAAGCTTCCCCACAGGAAGAAGGCGACAGCCCTTTCTACCGGATTTTCGACGGCATTGATGGTTTTAACATCCGTGGCGAATATTTCAGGCAATTGCCCGGCTGGCGGCCATTCATACCGCTTGGTTCCGGCGATAAAGACGGGCCCCTTTCTGAACGATCCCCATTCCAGCGCCTCTTCTTCGGCAACTTTCCAATTGATGCTATTCATTACCCATTCCGATAAATCGAATTTACTGGTTGCGACGTAGCCCATTAATAGATCCCAGCTCTTTTTCAGATTGAGAATTTGCTTCTCGTCGGTTAGTTTGTGTCCTCCTACCGTTATGCCGTCCAGCAGGGTTTTGACCTCCGGAAAGGTCATGGGATTGCCTTCCAGTTTGGCATTGTCGAGAACATAGCCCGGCAACATCTTTTTGGCGGTAGCCAGAAGATACTTTTTGTCTTTCTTGTTGTACCTCTCTTTGAACCTGTGGCTGTTAGTGAAATACAATTCCGGATCCTCCCCTCCGCGGCCCGTATGGAGCCCGTCGCTGGAAGGCGGTTCCCCGCTCCGGACGGGGAAGCCGGGCGTGGACCGGCCGCGGTTCCTCTTGGATCGCGAAACGAAAGGCAGCCACCGGTTCCTCGTCCGTCACAACCGTCCCCTTTTCCAGGCCGAAAAGCCTCCCCTCCCTGCCGACGACGCCCCGGTCAGGCAGGGAACGCCTTGCTTGCGGTAATGACCAGGCGCGGTGTCTGGTGGCGGGAAACGGCGCCGCTCCCTCCGCGGCAGTATTATCGCAGGTCGGCAGCCGCCAGGCAAGCTCTTTCTTCCGACACGTTTCTCCGTGGAATTACCGGGCCATCAGGCTGACCTCGTTGCCTTGGCCGGCGCCGTGTCGCGCCGGTCAGTCCCTTGCCGGCAAGCCGGGCCCGGTGCTCCCCCGGTTCCGGCTGAAGTTCCCGACCGCCAGCCCCGTTATTTTCCTCAGTTCGCCAACGAGCGTGGCTATCCCCACCGGCGGCTCCCGCGGCAGCAGGGGCGCCATAGTGGCCGGGTCGATATTCAGGTTTCTCAATTGCACCATGTGCAACCCCGTTTCCCGGATCAGATCCAACAGGGAGGCTATCTCGCCCGGGCAGTCGGTAAAACCGGGAAACACCAGCAGGTTGAGGGATGTATATACTCCGGACCGGACGGCCAGTTTGATGGAGTTTTTCACATCGGCCAGGGAAAAAGACGGACGGTGGTAGACCGCGTATACGCCCGGGGTCGCGCTGGCCAGGCTCACCCGCAGGCTGTCCAGGCCGGCCTCCAGCACGGCGGACAGGGCGGCGGTTGCGCCGGCGTTGGAGTTGAGATTGATTGTGCCCCTGGTGGTCCGTCGCCGCATTCGCCGTATGGCTTCAGCCACCAAGGGCGCCGACAGCAGGGGCTCTCCCTCGCATCCCTGGCCGAAGCTGACGATGGCGTCCGGGGCCTGGGCAAGGTGTTCCGTACCCAGGCTCACCAGATCGTCCAGCAAAGGCGAAGAGGTTATCCTGTTTTGCGGTGCCGGGGGCCCGCCCGCCTCCTGTTTGGAGAGGCAGCCCAGGCACCTGGCGTTGCAGGCCGGGGTGGTGGGCAATCCGCCCTCCCAACGGCGGTAGAAAATGTTCTGGGCGGTAAAGCACCGGTATTCCAGGGCGCATTTGGCCAGCCCGCCCAAGACCGCGCTCCCCGGCGTAGCGGCCAGCCGTTTTCCGACCAGGCCGGACAGGGCGGCGGTATTGTAATTTTTAGGGCTCCAGCGCTCCGGATCGTCGGTCGGCACGGCCGCCGCATAGACCCGGCCGTCATGCCAGGCCACTGCGGTATAACCGAGAACCGGCAGGCAACCAGGCGACTCGCGCCGGTAGGCCGGTAAATGAGTGCGGGTGAAGCCCTGCGGCAGGCAGGCCGCTACAGCCAGGGCCGGTTGGCCGTCCCTGCCGGGGAATGCGGCTTCCCTCCCCCGCCGGTAGCCCACCGGGGTCCCGGCGGGCACCAGGACCAGGGACGCGCCTTCCGGAAGAGGGATGAGATCGGCGGCCTTGAGTGGGACGATCCTGCGGCCGGCCCTGCCGGCCGCGGCCAGGTCCGGGTGATCGTACAAAAGTCCGTCCGGTGTAGCGTAGAGGGCGTGAAACATGAAATCACTCCCGCTGCGTGAGTTCGTCCCAAAACCCGCGTGGCAGCCGGAATCGACCGGACTTGTGCCGGCTCCCGGTAATTGGCTTTTATAGAGGGCGGCATGATAACCAGGCTGTGAAGGATGAGCACCATCCCCGCCGCGCCTGCCCGGAATCCCTCCCCGGACACCGTCGTCCTCCCCGGTGGCGGGCTGGTTAAGACCGTCGACGCCGTCTTTCGGCTGGCATTACGGCCGGGAAGATACCCGATTATACTGTGGCTGCGGAAATGGTTTCACGTGAAACAAAGAGTGAATTAAACCGTGCGGCGGCTCTCCCCGTTGAAAACTCCCGTCCGCTTGAACCACATCGGCAACTCCGAGTTGCACTTGGTGCGGCGCATGCGGTCCATGATCAGTTCCATGGCCTCCCACGGACTCATGGAACTGACCGCCTTGCGGAAGTACCACATTACGTCCAGTTCGTCCTTGTTCAGCAGGAGTTCCTCCTTGCGGGTACCCGAGCGCTGAATATCAATGGCGGGGAAAACACGCCGGTCGGCCAGGCGCCGGTCCAAAATCAGCTCCATATTGCCGGTGCCCTTGAATTCCTCGAAAATCACATCGTCCATACGGCTACCCGTCTCGACCAGGGCGGTCGCCAGAATGGTCAGACTGCCGCCCTCCTCAATGTTGCGCGCGGCCCCAAAAAAGCGCTTCGGCTTGTGCAGGGCGGCCGGATCGACCCCCCCGGAGAGAGTACGGCCGCTGGGGGGGACCACCAGGTTGTGCGCCCTCGCCAGCCGCGTAATGCTGTCCATCAGGATGGCCACGTCCTGACCGTGCTCAACCAGGCGTTTCGCCCGCTCAAGCACCATTTCCGCGACCTTGACGTGGTTCTCGGGCGGCTCGTCGAAGGTGGAGCTTACCACCTCTCCCTTGACCGACCGCTCGATGTCGGTGACTTCCTCCGGGCGTTCGTCGATCAACAGAACAATGATAATAATCTCTGGATGGTTCTTGGTGATGCTGTTGGCGACCTCCTTGAGCAGAGTGGTCTTGCCGGCCTTGGGGGGCGAAACGATCAGACCCCGCTGTCCTTTGCCGATGGGGGCGATGACGTTGATGATCCGCGTGGCATATCGGTCGGAGGTGGTCTCGAGATCGATGCGCTTTTGGGGGTAAAGCGGCGTCAACCCGTCGAAATGAACGCGGTTGGCCGCAACCTCCGGATCCACCCCGTTGACCTGCTCCACCCGCAATAGGGCGAGATAACGCTCGTTATCCTTGGGCCGGCGGACCTGCCCTCCCACCATGTCGCCGGTACGCAGGTCAAACCGCCTGATCTGCGAAGACGAGAGGTAGATGTCATCATTGCTGGGAGTATACTGAAACGGTCGCAAAAACCCGAATCCCTCGGGCAGAATCTCCAGAACCCCCTGGGCGTAGATCTGCCCGGCCTTCTCCCCCAGTGTCTTCATGATTTCAAAGACCAGTTCTTTTTTTCGCAGCTTGGAGTAACCGGCGATCTCCATTTCGCGCGCAATCTTGTACAGTTCCGCCAGAGTCTTGCTTTCCAGTTCGCCCTGATTCAAACCCATCTTCCTCCCGTAATAGCCCGATTATGACTAAAGCCCGCAACGCTACCGTTCCCGGTTAACCCCACACCCACTCCCCGCGCGCGTGACCGCCCTGCGGGAAGCGAACCGGCGGAACCGACCCGGGCGCCGCCACTCCGCATCGCGGCGGACACACCCAGCTATCGCCGGTCCTACCAGTACCGAGAAACCTATGCTTTGACCTTTTCCCTTGAAACAAATTTTGAAAATGCCTGCCCGTGCAGTGAATCCCTGGAAGGCTGCTCAAAGGTGGTGTGGATATTGGGGAAACCCCGGGCGCCGACAACGCTTTCGCGACGACTATCCCTTGGTAACCTTGGCCCAATCGGCGTCAAACTTCGCGATACCATTGTCCGTCAACGGATGTCCCAGCATTTGCATCAGAACCCCGAAGGGCACCGTGGCGATATGCGAGCCTAAAAGCGCCGCCTGGGTGACGTGGAGGGGGTGACGGATACTGGCCGCGATAACCTCCGTACCAAAGCGGTAACGTTCGAAAATCTCCAGGGTCTCTTCCAAAACCCGCATTCCGTCCGCGCCGGTGTCATCGATCCGCCCTATGAACGGGCTGACATAGGTAGCCCCGGCCAAAGCCGCCAAAAGCGCCTGGTTGGCCGAAAACACCAGGGTCACATTGGTCCGGACCCCCCGCCGGGTCAACTCGCTCACGGCCTCGAGCCCGGGCCCGGTAACCGGTATCTTCACCACGACGCCAGGATGGATCCTGGCGAGCTCCACCGCCTCGTCGACGATACCCGCGGCGTCCTTGCGCACTGCTTCGGCGCTGACCGGCCCCTCGACGATGGAGGCGATCTCCCGCACCACTTCGATAAAGTCCCGGCCCTCGCGCGCTATCAGCGACGGATTGGTGGTGACACCGGAAATTACCCCCAACCGCGACCCCGCCCTGATTTCATCCATGTTGGCCGTATCCAGGAAAATCTTCACCCTACTCCGGCGCCGGCGCCCCCGGATCCAACCGGACGCGCCCCGCCGTTCCCCCTTCCCGCTCCCGCATGCTGTCTAAGTAGCCGCGACAAGCCCCGCACACGCGTGTTCGGCGGTTCCCCCGGCGGTTCCCCCGGCGATTACCCCTTTGACCATATACCTCAGCTCAACCAGGTCGAACGGCTTGGTTATACACCAATCGACCCCTAACCGCCGGGCCTCCCGGACCAGGTCCATTTCCCCGTAAGCGGTCATGATGATGACGTTCAATCCGGGTTGGCGCGACCGCAGTTCCTTCAGGGTGTCGAGACCGGACACCCCCGGCATGCGCAAGTCCAGCAGAACCACCTGCGGCGAGCACTGACCCAGCTTGCGCAACGCCTCAGCCCCCCCCGAAGCCAGCTCGACTTCGAAACCATCATCACCAAAAGCCTCGTAAAGCAGCCGCCGGATACCCACTTGATCATCAACCACCAAAATCAAGGGCTTTCCCACCGGGTTACCTCCCTGCGCCGAAGAAATCACTTGATGTACCTATTCGCCGCCGACCATTAATTTCCTCCGCCCCGTCCCCGACATCCAGCCATAATTTCAGGCGCCCATCACGACCCCCCCGGGCTCCCGCCAGGGCGCCTCCCCCGGCCGCGCCACCAGTGCGGCCGCCAGCGGCCACCAACCGCCCAGCCTGACCTCGACCACCCGCGGCTCACCCTTTACCCCGGCCAGGGAGCCTGCCAACCGGACGGCATCATCGAGATTGCCCAGCGCATCCACCAGCCCGGCCCCAACCGCCTGCCGCCCCGTATAAACGCGCCCGTCGGCCAACTCCCGGACCCGGCCGGCCGAAAGATGGCGGGACCCGGCGACATGGTTCACAAACTGCCCGTATACATCCTCGACCATGGCCACGAAAATAGACCGCTCATCCCCCGTAAGCGCCCTGCCGGGCGACCCCATGTCCTTGTACTTGCCACTCTTGAAAACCTCTTCCTCAATACCCATCCGGCGGTAAAGAGACGTGAGCTGCGGCACCCGGGTGATTACGCCGATCGACCCCGTGACCGTGGCCGGATCGGCCACGATGCGGTCGGCGGAGCAGGCCACCCAATACGCCCCCGAGGCGGACATGTCGCCCATGGAAGCGACCACCTTCCGGCCCGAGGCCCGCACCTCCTCGACCTCGCGCGCTATCTCCTGGCTGGCCGCGGCACTCCCGCCGGGACTGTTCAGACGGATCACCACCGCCCGCACGTTGCGCCGGCCCCGGATGGCGCCCAGTTCCGCCAGGCTTCGGGCCGCGCCGCTCCCCTGACTCCAAAACGACGGCGCGACTCCCTCGGTAATAACTCCATCAATGCGTACCACCGCCACCCGGTCGCCCCCCAAACGACCGGCCGCCAGCGCGGCACCGCCCAGGACCCCGACTACAACCAGGGCGGCCAGGGCCCCGCCCACCCACCTCTTCAACGCGCTACTCCCTCTTTCGCTGTTTTCCCATAGTCTTTAGAAAAAGGGAGAGCTTAATGCATCGCCCGGGTTAACGACCGTGGCCGCAGGCCGCCCCGACGAAATCACGGAATAGCGGATGACAACGGTTGGGACGCGACTTGAACTCGGGATGGAACTGGGTGGCCACAAACCAGGGGTGATCGGGCATTTCCACTATCTCGACCAGGTATCCATCCGGCAGGGTCCCGGAAAAATACAGCCCGCCATCGGCCAGACTGGACCGGAAAAGATTATTCAACTCGTAGCGGTGGCGATGCCTCTCCCGGATCACATCCCGGGCGTAAGCCCGCTGCGCCCTCGATCCGGGCACCAGCTTGCAAGGATAGCTGCCCAGGCGCATGGTGCCCCCTTTGCGATCCAGCTCCCGCTGCCCCGGCAACAGGTCGATCACCGGGTAGGGAGTACTCGGGTCGAACTCCGAACTGTTGGCGCCGCACCATCCGAGACGGTTCCGGGCAAACTCCACCACCGCCAGTTGCATGCCCAGACAAATTCCTAAAAAAGGCACCTTCCTAACCCGGGCGCAATTGATGGCCAGAATCTTGCCCTCGATGCCCCGGTCGCCGAAGCCGCCGGGCACCAGGATACCGTGCGCCCCGGCCAGACGTTCCTCCACACCGCCGCTTTCCAGGAGTTCCGAGTTAATCCAGTCGATGTTGACCTCGACCCCATGGTACAGGCCGGCGTGCCGCAGACTCTCCGCGACACTGAGATAAGCGTCCTGCAGTGCTACGTACTTGCCCACCAGGGCGATGGTAACGCTTCCCGTCAGCCTCTTCATACCGTACACCATCGCCCGCCAGTCGCCCAGGTCGGGCTCGCCGCAGTGCAGACCCAGGCGTTCGACCAGCAGGCGCCCCAGCCCTTCCTCCTCGAGCAACAAAGGTACCTCGTAGATGGACGGCGCGTCACACGCCTGGATCACGGCGTCCGGCCGAATATCGCAGAAAAGGGCCAGTTTTTCCACCATGTCCCGGGACAGCGTCCGCTCGGTGCGGCAGACGATGACATCGGGCTGGATGCCGATGGCCCTCAGTTCCTTTACACTATGCTGGGTAGGTTTGGTCTTGAGTTCGCTGGCAGCCCGCAAAAAAGGGACGAGGGTTACGTGTACGTAGAGTACGTTCTCCCGCCCCAGGTCGCTTTTCAGCTGCCGGATGGCTTCCAGGAAAGGTTGAGACTCTATGTCGCCCACCGTGCCGCCGATCTCGGTGATCACCACGTCGATGGACATCTCCGCGGCTATCCTGAGCACTCTCTCCTTGATTTCGTTGGTGATATGCGGTATGACCTGAACCGTGCCCCCCAGGTAGTCACCCCGCCGCTCCTTGTTTATAACTGACCAGTATATGCCCCCGCTGGTGACGTTGCTGTCGCGGCTCAGGTTCTCATCCACGAACCGCTCGTAATGCCCCAGGTCCAGGTCCGTTTCCGCCCCGTCTTCGGTGACGAAAACCTCACCGTGCTGGTAGGGGCTCATCGTGCCCGGATCAACGTTGATGTACGGATCCAGTTTCTGAATGGCCACCTTCAGCCCCCTGGCCTTGAGGAGCCGTCCCATGGAAGCCGCCGTAATGCCCTTCCCCAGGGATGAGACCACCCCGCCGGTGACAAAGATGTATTTGGGTCTCATGAATACCTCCCGCCGAAAACCATCCCGCTTGGCGCAGGCCGGTTCGCCTTACGCTGAAATCCGCCTGATGCCGCCCTACCGGACCAGGACCGGGGTACCGGGCACTATACCCGGGCGCAACGCACCGCACCGGAGCGCGTCGTGGGCGCGAATCTTTTCCAGCGGGGCGTCGCGGCTACTCCCCGCGCCCACCTACCCTATTCTATCCGCCCGCTTTCGGCCCTGTCAATATCTTAAACCAAACTGGACCTACATCCTCTCCGGCGCGCCGACGCCGATGATGCGGCAGGCCGTGCGCAGAACCACCCTGGTGGCGCCGACCAAAGCGACGCGCGCGGCCGTAAGATCCGGATCGCCGGTTATCACCCGGTGGCTGTTGTAAAAGCTGTGCAAGAGCCCGGCCAGTTCGTGGGTATAGCGGGCCAGGCGGTGCGGCGCCAACTGGCGGGCCGCCAGAACGATCTCCTCCGGAAACCAGGCGATCTGGCGGGCCAGGGCCAGTTCGGCCTCCTCCCGCAACAAGGAGATGTCGGGATCCGGGAGAGGTTCCGCCAACTGGCGGAGAATGCTGCAAATGCGGGCGTGCGCGTACTGGATGTAATACACCGGGTTGTCGTTGGTTTGTTGGCGGGCCAGGTCCAGGTCGAAGTCCAGGTGACTCTCGGCGCTACGCAGAACGAAGAAATAGCGGGCGGCATCCTTACCGGCTTCCCCGACCAGTTCCTCCAGGGTGACGAACCTGCCGGTGCGTTTGGACATCCGCACCATTTCCCCGTTCTGGAACAGGCGGACCAGTTGCATGATGACCACCGTCAGGGCCCCCTCGTCCAGGCCCAGGGCTCTGAGCGCCGCGTGCAGCCGCGCCACGTGCCCGTGATGGTCCGCTCCCCATATATCGATAATCCGGGTAAAACCCCGTTCCAGCTTGTCGACGTGGTAGGCGATGTCCGCGGCGAAATAAGTAGGCATACCGCCGGTCCGGACCAGAACCTCGTCCTTTTCCAGGCCGCAGGCCTGACCGGCAAACCACAGGGCGTCGTCTTTCAGGTATGTAAAGCCCCTGGCGGTCAAGGCGGCCAGGCACGCCTCGACCCGGCCCGACTCATGCAACTCGCTTTCGGCGAACCAGCGGTCGTACCGTACCCCGAAACCAGCCAGGGTTCCCTTGATCGCTTCCAGTTTTTCGGCCAGGGCGAACCCGGTCAGTTCCTTGAGCCGTTGGGCGTGCGGGACCGCGAGGCAGGCGTCCCCATACCGGTCCGCGAACCTTTGCGCCGTCTCCAGAAGGTCCAACCCGTGATAACCGTCCTCCGGCACCGGCGCATCCTGCCCCAGCGCCTGCCGGTAGCGGGCCTCCATCGACAAGGCCAGCTTTTCAATCTGGTGACCGGCATCGTTGATGTAGAACTCCCGCTCCACCGTATACCCGGCGAACTCCAAAAGGGACGCCAGGGTGTCTCCCAGCGCGGCCCCCCGCGCGTTGCCCATATGCAGGAGCCCGGTGGGATTAGCGCTGACGAACTCCACCTGGACCTTTTGCCCGGCGCCCAAGTCGACCCGGCCGTAGGCCGGGCCCGCCTCCAGGGCTTCGGATACCGCTTCCAGCACCCAGCCCGGCCGCAGATGGAAGTTTATAAAGCCCGGGCCGGCCACTTCCACCGCCTGCACCGGCGCCGCCCCGATCCGTTCCGCCAGTATCCGCGCGATCGCCCGCGGCGGTTTTCGCGACGGGCCCGCCAGCAGCAGGGCGAGGTTGGCCGCGAAATCCCCGTGTTCGCGTTCCCGTGGAACTTCCACCACGAAGGGCGGCAATTCCAGGCGCGGCAGGAGTCCTTCCCCCGCCGCGGCCGCATAGGCGTCTTCCAGCGCCTTGGCCAGTTGCTCCCTGGCTCTTTCCACAACACCCACCGCAAGACCTCCATTAACTTTTTTCGGTCATCTCCCGGCGGCCAAGGGCTCCCGGCCCGGTCTGCCGGACGACACCCGCCGCACAAAACGGGCAATCCGTTTGAGGGCCTCGCTCAAGTCTTCCATGGACGCCGCGTAGGCGCACCGCACGAAACCCTGACCCGAGGGACCGAAGGCGCCGCCCGGAACCACGGCCACCTTTTCCTCGAGGAGCAGCCGCTCGGCGAACTCCTCGCTGGTCAGACCAGTCGCGGATACATCCGGAAAGGCGTAAAACGCCCCTTTCGGCTCAAAACAATACAGGCCCATGTCGTTAAACGACCGCACCACCAGGCGGCGCCGCCGGTCATACTGCCCGACCATCCGGGCCACGGCGGCGCCGCCGCTCTTAAGCGCCTCGATCGCCGCCATCTGCGCCGTGATCGGCGCACAGAGCATGGTATACTGGTGGATCTTCGTCATCGCTTCGATGAAGGCCGGGTTGCCGGCCGCGTAACCCAGCCGCCAGCCGGTCATGGCGTAGGCCTTGGACAGGCCGTTGATCAGAATCGTACGGTCCCGCATGCCGGGAATGGCGGCCAGGGGAGTGTGGGGCGCCCCGTAGACCAGGTTGTCATAGATCTCGTCGCTGACGACGATCAAGTCGCGGGCCTGGGCCAGTTCCGCCAACTCCCACAGGTTCTTCTTCTCCATAACCGCGCCGGTGGGATTGTTCGGATAGCACAGCACCAGCACCTTGGAACGGGGAGAGAGCGCTTTTTCCACCCGGGCGGCGGTCACCTGGAAGTTATCGGCGACCGAGGTGGGCACATACACCGGAACCCCGCCCGAAAACTGGCTCACCGGACCGTAGGAAACGTAACACGGCTCGGGAATGACCACTTCGTCGCCGGGGACGACCACCGCCCGCAGGGCCAGGTCCAGGGCCTCGCTGGATCCCACCGTTACCAGTATCTCCTTTTGGGTGTCGTACTGCAACCCGGACCGACCCGCGAGGTTGCGGGCAATCTCGTTTCGCAACTCCGGTAGGCCCTGGTTCGAGGTATACATGGTATAGCCCTTTTCCAGGGCCCAGATGCAGGCCTCGCGGACGTGCCAGGGCGTCACGAAGTCCGGCTCGCCCACCCCCAGGGAAATAACGCCGGCCATTTCGCTGGCCAGGTCGAAAAAACGGCGGATGCCGGAAGGAGGCATATCACGCACCACCGGGTTAAGGTAATCCCGCCAGCCGTCGTTTTTCACGGCGCCACCACCAGTCTGCGATCGGCCTCCCCGTCATCCAGGATGACCCCTTCGTGCTTGTAGGACCGCAACACAAAATGAGTGGTGGTGCTAAGCACGTCTTCCAGAGTGGACAGCTTGGTGGCCACGAACAGGGACACTTCCTTGAGGCTGCTCCCTTCAACGAACACCGCCAGGTCGTAGGCGCCGGACATGAGGCGGACCCCGGTAACCTCGGGATACCGGTAGATCCTCTCGGCCACGGCGTCGAAACCGACGTCCCGCTGGGGTGCGACCCTGACCTCGATCAAGGCGGAAACCTTCTCATCACCGAACCGCTCCCAGTTGACCAGGGTCTGATACTTGATGATGATCCGGCGTTCCTCGAGTTCCCTGATCTTGGCCCCGACTTCGGACCCGTCCAGTCCCAGCATCCGCCCTACCTCTTCCGCAGCCAAGCGGGCGTTGCCTTCCAGCAGTTCCAGAATGGCCCTGGCCTCCGTTCCGTTCATCGCATCCTTCCCCTTTCCTGCACGCGACTTTCCCCCAAAACAAAAAACCCCGTCACTTAAGGGACGAGGTCATTCCTCGCGGTACCACCCAAATTAGTCCAGAGCCCGTGCTCTTTTACCCGCTTTCGCCCCGCTATCGGAGGGCCCACCGGCAGGGCATACTCGCGGCCTTTCAACCGCTTTCCGCCCGCGGCTCGGAGGCGGCCCGGACGCATCAGCCGGCCGGCTCGCACCCAACCCGGCTCGCTTGGCGGCATCCCCGTCCATTTTCCCCTTCATCGCCCGACTATTAAAATTATACAACATTCTAGCACGGGGCCGGGGCCCTGTCAACGGCAGCCGCGAGGCGACCTTGGCTCCGGGAGTCTCACCCGGACGGGAGCCCTACGCCTTCCTTAAAGGCCCTGCGGGCAACCGCATCCAGCATCTTCAGAGGGTCACCTGCCCGCCGCCGGGGGCGGGAGCGACCCGCAGTATCCGCTCTTCCTTCCCGTTTTGGGCGTTGATGTACACCAGGTAGCTATCCCCGTCCTGCCGCCCGCTGAATTCGTAGGCATACAACTCCCCGCCCCGGTCGTCGGGAATCAGGACCAGTGCGCCCGGGCCGGCCGCCAGGCCCGCTTTAACCAGGCGCCCGGCCTGGGCGGCGTTCAGCACCACCTTGTTGGCGGGTCTCAACCGGCTGTTCGCCAGGTAGTCCCTTCCCTCGTAGCCGACCACCTGCCCGTTGTCCAGCGCCACGGAGACCTTGACCTGGCGGGCGTAGTCCGTTACCCCGCCTTCCACCCGGGCCAGGCTGAAAATGGCGACGTTGCCGGCCAGCCGATGGAAAGTGGACACAAAGGTCCCCATTCCCCGCTCGCCCAGGAAGGAAAGGGCCTTGTCCCGGGCTCTGGCCACGATCCAACCGCCCCGGCTGACCGCCCGAGGATCCAGATACCAGACCACCTTTCCCCCGTTGGCTGCGATGTCCATGGTAGTTGGCGCGTCAGCCCGGCTGTTGACAGGAGACACCTGCACCCGGTAGGCCGGCAGGTCGCCCTTGACCGACCCGGTGTATCTGCCCTGGTAACGGACTCCCGGAACCCGGTCCAGAAAATTCACGGCGATGGTGCCGAGTTGGTTCATGGCGGTAGGGGGTCCCGGCAGGGTGATCCTGCCCCGCACGACATTCTCCGCAAACGGTCCGTCGTAGACCGGACCGGGATATTTCTCCATCCGGGTATTAATGCCCGAAAGATCCGAGGCGGCCGGGCCCCGCCCGCCTACCCTGCCTTTCGCCCCGGCCGGGGCGTCGGCCAGGTAGAGCCTGCCGGAGCCGCTCTGGCCTTCCGCGGCGCGCAACTGCTGATTGAGCTGACCCGACTGCCTGTACAGGTCCGCCAGGGTGTTCCGCTGACCCTGGTCAAGCACCTGCCCGCCCGCCGTGCGCCTCACCATGCCGCCCGCGAAGTCGCCCACCTGGGTGAGGAACTTGGCCGCCCGGGGCTCCACCGTAGCCGGAACGGGCATCTGGGTCAGGTTTTCCTGGGCCGCGAAGGCCTGTGCCCTCACCTGGCTGAACAGGTCGGCCAACTGGACCTTGTCCCCCGCCACCATGGCCTTGCCCAGCAGCACATGCGCGTTTTGGATGTTGTCCAGCGCGGCATAGAAGGACCGCTGGTACTGCCCGGTAAGCGCCGCCTCCACCGAACCCCGGGAGGCGGCCTGGGATTGCCCCCACCAACCGAGTACCACGAATGCCGCCAGGGCCAGGCCACCCAAAACCATCCACTTGCGTCTATCCATTATTAACTCCTCCTGTCAGCGGGCGAAAACCTGCTGGCCGATCTGGGTGATGATCGTACGCGTCCAGATCCAGGGACTGACCATTTTGGCCGGATTCCAGAAATATATGGCGCCGCCCACCGGATCCCATCCCGACAGGGCGGCTATGGCCGCCTGAACGTCGCTCGGGGTCGGAGGATTGTTGAAGACGCCGTTGGTCACCGACTCGAAGGCATAGGGCTGGTAGATGATGCCCGCGATGGTGCGGGGAAACTTCGCGTCGCGCAAGCGGTTCATCACCACCGCCCCCACGCCCACCTTGCCGTCGAAGGGCTGGTTCCCGGCCTCGCCGCCAATCAGGTGGGCCAGCAGGTTGACGTTGCTCTGGTCGGAAACGTTGGCGGCGGCCGCCGGAGCCGCCGCGGGTGCCGCCGCCCCGGGTATGGCCAGCGCCAGGTTCTGCCAGGTGTCGGTACCCACTATCCCGTCCGGAATCAACCCGTTGTTGAGCTGAAAATCGACCACCGCGTGCGAAGTCAGGTTGCCGAAGGAACCGTCCACCGGGCCCTTGTAGTAGCCCCAGTTATACAACCGCTGCTGCAGGGCGTAAACCCAGTCACCCTGGGTACCCCAGTAGAGGGTGGGTTGGGCGCGCACCGCCGTCGCCCCGGCCGCCAGGCCCGCCACCAGGGTAAGGTAGAGCCAGGGTCTTGCCAACCATTTTTTCCACCGGAATGCCCTTGCCATCATCCATCCTCCACCTCTGATCCGTCTCTAAAGTATTGTGCGTGAAAAGACGGCCATTATGTGGGGAAACAACGAAGCCCCGCCAGGTAATACCTGGCGGGGCAGGGCCCATTATCCACGGTTGTTTCTTCCGGCCGGCCTATAGCCGCGCGCGCGCGGCGGTCACCAGGGCCGGAGCCCAGTCCCTCACCCCCAGGGCATGAATATGGGTATAGGAAGCCAGAACGTTCTTGTAGACCAGGCCGTCCACCCCTCCTCCCAGCCCGGTGCCCCGCGTAACCTGAAGGCAGGTTTTGACCCGTCGGCGGTCCAGGTTGACTACCCGGGAATGGTGGAACTCGTGGCCCCTGAGTAGCGAACCGGTGCGAAAAAACGGGTTCGCGCCGGTGACAAGGGCCTCCACGTAGCCGTGCCCCTGCGGACCCTCCAGCATCTCGACATCGAACGGCAGGGCACCGCACATGCGGTACGTCGTACCCCGCCAGGTTATACCGCGCCCCAGGTACATGAGACCACCGCACTCCGCGTACACCGGCAGGCCGTCCTCCACCCCGGCCCGCACCGCCGAGAGCAGGCCGGGGTTGGCCGCAAGCTCCGCGCCCATCACCTCCGGGAATCCCCCACCCAGGTACAGGGCGTCCACATCCGGCAGCCCCGGATCCTGGAGCGCGTCCACGGCTACCAGGTCCGCCCCGATCGCTGCCAGGGCCGCCAGGTTCTCGGGGTAATAAAAGGAAAACGCCCGGTCCCGGAAGACACCGATGCGGGGACGGCGCCGGGGCGCCGCGAACAGGCCCGGAGACCCGCCCGCGTCCGGCACGGCGCGCGGTTCCCCCGGCGGGGCCTGGCTGGCCAAAGCGAAGATCGCGTCCAGGTCGAGAAAACCGCCGATTGACTCCAGCGCCGCCGCCACCCGGCCGGCCAGTTCCCCGTTCTCGGCGGCCGGAACCAGCCCGAGGTGCCGGTCCGGTATGTCGTACCCCTGCCCTTTGGGCAGGGCGCCCAGCACCGGCAGACCGCAGTACTCCTCCACCGACCGGCGCAGCATGTCCTCGTGCCGGCAGCGGGCCACGCGGTTGAGGATAACCCCGCCGATTTTCACCTCCGGATCAAAACCCTGGAAGCCGGACACCAGGGCCGCCACGCTCCTGGTCATGCGGGTGGTGTCCACCACCAGCACAACCGGACAGCGCAAACCCTTGGCAATTTCCGCCGTGGAGCCGGTCCCGGCCAGGTCCAGGCCGTCGTACAGCCCCATGGCCCCTTCCACGACGGCGATGTCGGCTCCGGCAGCGGCCATAGCGAAGGATTCCCGGACCCCCTCCATACCCATCATGTAGACGTCCAGGTTGCGGCAGGGCCGGCCGGCGGCCAGGGAGAGCCACCCCGGATCAATGTAGTCGGGACCCTTTTTGAACGGCTGCACCGCGAGGCCCCTCGTCACCAGGGCAGCCACCAGACCCAGCGTCACGGTAGTCTTGCCGGAGCGCCCGTGCGGCGCCGCCACCACCACTCTCGGACAAGGCTCCACCCTCATGCCCCCCGCTATGCCCCGGCGTTGCACCGGCGCTACTTCAATCCGCCCGGAGCCTCCGTTTCGCCAACGAAGGTGAAAAACCAAGGGCACAGCCGCCCTGGTAGACCCCAGGCGCCGTGCCCGATCCTAACCTCGAGAAACTTTTTATACGCAACCGGTCGGCTTCGGCAGGCCGGCCAGCTTGCAGGCGCCTTTGGCGGGACCGCTGGGAAACAGTTCGTAAATGGTCTTCAGGTTGCAGCCGGTCTCTTTGCAGAGCTTGCGCACCATCGGAGCGATCTGGAACTGCTTGTAATAGTCGCGTACGTACCGGATGACTTTCCAGTGCTCCTCGGTGAGTTCACCGGTAATTCCTTCGCCGGCCGCAAAATACTTGGCGATATCCTCGGTCCACATGTCCGGATCCACCATGAAACCGTCTTCATCCAACTCGACTTCCCGACCGTTAACCTCGATCGTGGCCATGCAAAAACCCCTCCTGATAATAGAATGAAATTGGACTTCCCCCAGCGGCCCGAAGGCCACGTCCATCCGTCGGGGCCTGTCTCATGTTTAATGACCCCGGGCGGATCAACCACCCCCCATCCACTACCATACCATTAACCATAAGGACCGTCAATGCTTACTTCCACACCAGGGCCCGGCCGACCAGGTCGATGAGACCGTTGACGTGTACCCCCAACTCGTGTTCCTCAACCATAGGATAGAGCTGCGCCTTGCAGATGGAACACGGGGCGCACAGGATTCCGTCTCCGTTGTCGCCGACATGGGTGGCCCGCACCTGTTCGGCTTTTTTCTGCGAAAACTTGATCCGCAGATCGTACATCACCGGATCGTCGAAGAGGATGGCCGACCCCCCGCCGCAGCAGAAGTTGAACTGGCGGTTCGGCGTCATCTCCCGGAAATCGGTGACCACGTGCTTGATCACAAAACGCAGGTTGTCGATCAGGCCGCAGGCCCGGCCGTAATTACAGGGATCGTGCAGGGTGACCGGCTCTTGGTTCCGCGCCGGATCCAAAACCAGCTTACCCTGGCGGATGCATTCCGCCACCTCGTCGTGCAGGTGGGTCACCGGTACCCGCAGCGGCCGGTCCAGGACGCTGTCCATATACATCTTGTAAGTGCGCCAGCCATGGCCGCACTCGCCCCAGACCACTTTCTTGATGCCCAGGCTCACCACCGCGTCCACCAACCGGCGCATGTTGTCCCGCATCACGGCCTCCTGGTCAAACAACAGGCCGAAGTTGCCGGCCTCCAGGATGGAGCTGGCGATGGTCCACTTGGCGCCGATGTAATGGAAGAACATGCCGGCGCCCTTGATGGTGTACTCGTTGAGGGACAGGTCGGCCGACGAGGGCACGTACAGGATGTCGGCCGGTTCGTCCACCGGGAAACGAATCGTGGCGCCGAACTCGTCCTGGACGTCGTCGGCGAGGAACTCCAGCGTATCCACGGTACCCGCCTTGGGGAA
>JAJYZD010000040.1 GCA_021800315.1 Bacillota bacterium
AGATCAACCGGATCTCGTTGGGCCCCGGCAAGACCAAGCTTGGAATCACCCAGGTATCACTGCCCCAGAAAGAGATCCTGGACGCACTAGACGCCGGAGGTGTTGCTGAGCCAAAACTGGTCAAGCGACTACTTAAAAAGGCGGAAAACTGGCTGTAGTCCCTAATGACTTTTTCGTAGAGGGCTTAAACCCTTGCTATGACTGATAATGGTAAATTCTTACGCCAAACTTGGGTAAACAGTTAGGCATGTCTCATTGGGGCGCCAAAATTTGTTGACAGGTCTGCGCATGTCAGATCGCGACCCCAGCCTGGAGGGGGTCCACCCCTTCCCGAACTTCCGGGACTCCCGCATTTGCCACCACCTGAACAGGCCCCCGGCCTGGTTGGTTCATCTGCTCTCGCTGGCCGGGTCCGTCAACATATTTCTGAGACATGCCAACAGTTAGGTTGATGAGATTTGATTAAGAAGTACGGATGATTGCAAGGTTTGGGAGTTCGATCACAAAGGGCGTAACACTGGCGTAACACTTTAGAAGAATTATATTGACGGGCACCGGATTTGTCAACTTGTTGGCGCTAAATGGAAGTGCGGCGGAGACTCCATATTCCCCGCCGCACTTCCGTAACCTTCCAAAAGGACTATTTCAACAAATCCGCAATGACCGTCACCGCCTCGGCCCTGGTCGCGTAGCGATGCGGCTGGAATGTTCCATCCGGATAACCGTGGACAAGACCATTCTTGACCGCCGTCTCCACGTATTCCCTTGCCCATGGAGCGATTTGAGCCGCATCGGTGAAGGGCAGCGGACCGCTGACCAGGGCAAGCTTATCCGCCCGCACCACCATTGCCGCCATCTGATCCCGGGTGATCAGGTCGTTGGGACCAAAGCGTGCGGGACTAAACCCTCTGACTATCCCGTCAGCCACCTGTACGGGAGGTGGTGAAATGGTCTACGGTAACCGTTATAATATTCCTCTGCAACATTTGCATCAATCGCGAGAATGTTGAACGTGCGGCCGTCTGTGGCGGAGATTGAAGGAGATTGAGCGCGTAACAACCGGATGATTGCGAAAAAATCCTTCTCGCGGCGGAATTTGGGTTGCGGGCAAAGCCCGCGCTAGGGTATCGCCGTTAACCGTCCCGCCGGTAACGAGAACCCACTGACTGGTCGATGTGTCATAGTAGTATACGGCAGGGTTGGTTGTTCCAGCCGGGAAGGTGAAAGTCAGGGTGACGGGGGTGCTGAAGCTGTAGCCACCTCCGTTGACTGTGAACTCATACGCCCCAACCACGGTGTCACCCGTCGGCGCTGGCGAGGGCGATGGCACGCTCTCCACGGTTACCGTGGGACCGGCACTTCCCAATGCACTGGCAGGAACAATGATCGAGGCCGCACTTCCTTGCCCGACTATTCCGCCTGTTACGTTGGAAACCGTGCCCGATCCAGTGGTGCTGACCAGGGGCGGCGTGATGACCGTCACGGTACAGGTCTTGCTGAAACCGCCGTCCACGGTGGTCACCTTGATGTGCGCCGTACCTGTCGCCCCCCCCCCCCCGTCACTGTGGCAGTCAGCCCGTTCCCGGCGACCGTCGCTACGGAGGGCGTGTCGGAACTCCAGATCACGTTCTGATTGGTAGCACCGGATGGACTGATCGCCGCCGTCACGGTGTCCTTTCCGTTCACACCGATGATGTCGCTGGCCTTATCGAGAGAGACCCCGGTAACGGGCACCGTCGCCATTTCAATACTGTAAGCGGGCTTACCGGGTTGCCCCACAGACCAGTCAGCGTATCGTACACCTGCCCATATACGGTAGCAGCGGTAAATATGACAGACACGAACAATACGCTGTATACGGCCTCACATTTCGGAGGAGTGTACGAATGGAACGGTACGTCTTGGGAAGAAGTGCCAGGTAGTAGTGGATTTACTACAGAAGCAATTACTTCCGCTTATGGAATAGTGTATGCAGCAACAAACCAAGGACTAACAGGGTGCTCCATCAGGGACTGGAACAGTTTATATTACTGTTACCGGACCGGGAGGAACCAGTCAACCGACTAATGCGGATCAGTTTTCTTATGATACGGTTCCGGTAACGGGTATCGAGCCGATTTCCGGCACTCCCCAGGTAGGAGATGTCCTGACGGCCGGTTCGGTAGATCCTTCCGGTGCCACGGTGACCTATCAGTGGGAAGAATCCCCTACGCAGACCGGCACGTACTCAAATATTTCCGGAGCGACTTCGAGCGCCTACACCCCGGTCACAGGCGACCAGGGCCAGTGTATCGAGGTTGTAGCGACAGGAACGGGCAGCTATTCCGGTACGGCTACCAATGCATCGGTAGGTCCGGTAGCGGCCACCCCTCTGTGCCGCAAAACTCCGGCATCAGCCCGGTCAGCGCCACCTTTGATCTGAACCCGAACGGGACGGACCACGCCGCCATACCAGTAACCGTAACCTGGAACGGGAACACCCTGACGGGCATTACGAACGGCGGCTACACGCTGAAGCAGGGCACCGACTACACCGTATCCGGCAACGTCTACACCATCAACACCAGCTACCTGGATACCCTGGCCGTGGGTACGGTCAACCTGATCTTCAACTTCAGCGCGGGTAACCCGGCGACCCTGGCCGTGACCGTGGAGAACACCACGCCGGCTCTGGGTGGCCTGACCATCAATCCGGTAAGCGGGGCATACTCCGCGCCGCTGACCGTGACCATAAGCGACAACAGTCTGTCTGGCAATCTGTTTACTACTCCACCGCAGGCGATCCGGAGTCGGTCAGCGGCGCCATCTACGCCTGTGGTCTGCAACATTATTTGAACCCAAATGCGCTCGCAATAGGTTGATTTTTCCAGTAGCCCGGAGCCTCGGCCAGGATCCTGCTCAACAGGGGAATGCGGGTGCCGGAAAGATCGTCCGGGTACCCGCCACCGTCATAGCGTTCGTGGTGGTGGCGCACAACCTCGACCACCTCTCCGGGCATGTCGTGCTGCCGCAGGATCCCGGCCCCCCGCGCGGGGTGGGACCGCATGGTCCGGAGTTCTTCCGCGGTGAGCCGGCCGGGTTTGTTGAGGATAGGGCGCGGAATGCCCACCTTGCCGCAGTCGTGGGTGATGGCTGCTATAGAGAGGGTGTCGATCTGTTGGCGGGACAGGGAAAGCTGCCGGGCGACGGCCAGGGCGTAAAGGGCGACCCGTTCCATGTGGCCGGCCGTATACGGGTCGGATATGTCCAGGAGTCTGACTATGGAGCTAAACTAAGCCATTTTCTCCAGAAACAGACCCTGCCTGGCCTGATAAGGGCAGTACAACCCCAAAACCATCAGTACCTGCCTGCTCTCCCTCATCATCCAGGTGGTAACGGAGTATTTTCCCGGCTGTCTTTGCCGGTCGGTTTTGATTACCATCGGCCTGTTGCACAACTCTTTGCCGGTGACCAGGGTCTTGTAGATCGGTGATAGAAAGCGGCCATTTTCGTCGTAGATCCTGGCGCCGAAGAAAACCTCCACGAAATCCCGGCCGATCGCTTCGTCCACGGCAACCGGGGCGTGCTCAACCGCCGCGCGGTTAATGGCGGCAATGCGGCTGGCGTTGTCGAGCAGGACGGCTGGAACCGCGAAAGAGTTCAACGCGCGCAAAGCAAACCGGCGCAGCATGGCACCACCTCTACCGCCTTTGTTAGCTGGATACTTCCCGCAGTCGGGTTCGGCCTTCTACGTCAGCCTGAAAGCCTCCACCATCTTCTCCATGGCGGTGGCGATCTCGGCCAGGGATTCTACCGACGAGCCAATGACCCGCGTGTTTGTTGCCTGGTCGTTGATTGATGATGCCGCATTATTTGCGCTGCTTTGCATTACTTCGGCGGCACCGGCGATATTCTGAACATGACTATCCAGGTTACGGATGGTATGGATGATATCCTTGAAATAATTACTGGCGGAGTCGATCGAGGCCTGTCCGGAGTGTACCGCAATTTCATTTTCCTGCATGGCCTTTGCGGCGGAAATTATACTGTCTTGTACAGATGTCAACATTGTCTTGATTTCATTGGCCGAAGTCCTCGATTGTTCAGCAAGGTTCCTTACTTCCGTGGCGACCACAGCGAAACCCTTGCCGCTTTCTCCGGCCCTCGCCGCCTCTATGGCCGCATTCAGTGCCAGGAGGTTGGTCCGGTCACTGGTATTTACAATAGTATCCACGATATCACTGATCGATTTGGAAGCATCGCTTAACTGATCAATATTCGATCTCACCTGTGAATGAGTGTCTACGATCTTTTGCATGCGTCCGCCGACTTCGGCGATGCTGTCGTAGCCTTTTTCCGCCTTGTGTTTGGTCTCCTCCGATACATGGGCGAGGTTGACCGCGTTTTCATTGACCCCGTTGGCCGCCGACGACAACTCGTTGAACATGTTCGCCGCCGCGGTCGCGCCCGCGGCAATGTCCTGCGACGAGGAGCGAAGTTCCCGGGCCGATGCCAGCACCACGGAGGCCTTGGTCGCGATGTGACCGACCAGGTTCCGCAGTCCTTCCATCATACCGGTGACGGCTGCCGCCAGGCGTCCGAGTTCGTCAGGCCTGCCCGGCCCGGGCGGCGCTACCGTGAGGTCGCCGTTCTTGACGCTTTCGACGACCCGGACCACATCCATGATCGGGGGCACGACCCACCGTATTGAGAGCCAAGCCGCCAGGAGGGCGGCAACGAGGTCCAGGGCCAGGAGAACCAGGGAAGAATCGATCATGAAGCGGTCGCGCCTGAGGACGTCGGCGTCTTGGACCGCCAGACCCCGCACCGCCGCGCTGCGGATCTGCCGCAGTATCGCGTGGACCGAGTCCTTGCTGGACGCCACCCGCTTCAGGTCGGCCGTGGCGGCCGGGCTCCCGGGGACGGCCCGCAGAACGGCAGCTACATCGGAATTATAGGTGTGCATGGTGGCAACCATGTTTCGCCCACTCGTTCCCGAAGCAGCGGCCAAAGCCCGTCCAGTCGCCGACAGTTCACCGGACAACTGTTGGGTGGCGGCCAGCGTTTTGGGATTGGGCAAAAGCGCATAGTGGAACACATGGGCCTGAACGTCGTTGAGTTCGGAATTGGCCGCTTGGGTTTGCTGTTCCAGGTTGGTCATCGCCACCTGGCTGGTCGTACTGGTTTTTTGCAAACTGTAGATGTTCATGCCGACGGTGAGAACCATAAGCATGAGCACGAGGCCGAAACTGCCGGCTAATTTGGCTTTCAGGCTGAAAGCCGGGTTTTTGTCCGATTCCACTGAGTCCGCCGCCTTTCCATGGGGTTGGGTTGGGCCGGGGATGCCGGGGAACCGTTACCGGGGGGAAGGGTGGAGCGATTGGTGAACAAGGCGGACGATACTTTCCAAACAGGAGGCGGGAAGGGGTCGTTCCAAGAACATTATCGGCATCTGTCCGCCGATACTTTAACGACATCGCCGGCCGCCCGGTCAGCGGCGGATAATTTGGTTCCCCCGGAGGAAAAATCGTTTCACGGGCTTGCTATTCCTTAAGCGGTGTGCTAAACTATCTGTGGTTGTAAAGCCGGCGGAATTTTGGCAAGGAGTGGGAGCTTCCCACTCTTTCATATTGTGAAGCGGCTCAGGTTAAAAAGGTGGTTTTATGGCTAAGGAGAACCTGGCGGACCGGCTGTTCGACCTGGCATCCGGGATCGGCGAGCAGGAAGGCCTGGCGCTGGTGGATGTCGAGTACGTCCGGGCGGGCTCCAAGAGCACGGTGCGGGTGTTCATCGACAAACCCGGCGGTGTGACCCTGGACGACTGCCAGGCTTTCTCGGATCGCTTCGGCTACGTGTTGGACCGTGATGACCCCATCCCCCACGCCTACTCCCTGGAAGTATCCTCGCCCGGCCTTACCAGGAGCCTGACCAAACCGCACCACTACCGGTATTTCGCCGGTCGGCGCGTCAAGGTCGTGTGCCGTTCCCCGCGGGACGGTGCCAACACCTTTTCGGGAGTGCTCAAGGGACTGGAAGACCAAGTGGTGGTTTTGGAAGTGGCCGGGGAAGAGGTCCGTATTTCCCTGGACGAGGTGGCCCGCGCCCGATTGCTGGGTGACTGGGCCTGAAAAACCCGACTCATCGCAAAGGGGGTGTTTAACCTGGCCAAAAGAGCAGCCGGCCGGGTCAAGGAAGAGCGGGGCGCCGGCCAGCAAGGCGTCAACGCCGAGTTTCTGGAGGCTCTGCGCGACCTGGAAAGGGAAAAGGGTGTTTCCCTGGCGGTGCTTATTGAAGCCATCGAAGCGGCATTGCTTTCAGCCTACAAGCGCAACTTCGGTTCGTTGCAGAACGCCCGCGTCACTATCGACCAGAATACCGGGGAATTCAAGGTGTTCACGCAGCGGCAGGTGATGGAGGAGGTGGAGGATCCCCGCCTCGAGATTTCCGTGCCTGAAGCCCAGGCGATCGATCCCCGCTACCAACCGGGCGACACGGTGGAAGTCGAAGTCACGCCGCGCAACTTCGGGCGGATTGCCGCTCAAACGGCCAAGCAGGTAGTGGTACAACGCATCCGGGAGGCCGAACGCAATCTTATCTTCGAGGAGTTCGCCAACAAGGAAGGCGACATCGTCACCGGCATAATTCAGCGCATCGAAAGCCGCAACGTGTTTGTCGAATTAGGCAAGACGGAGGCGGTGCTGGCACCTTCGGAACAGATTCCGGGCGAGGATTACCGTCCCGGCCACCGGGTCCGGGGGTACATCCTGGAGGTCCGGAAGACCAACAAGGGTCCCCAGATCCTGCTTTCCCGCACCCACCCGGGACTGTTGAAGCGGCTTCTGGAAATGGAAGTGCCCGAACTGCACGAGGGTATTGTGGAACTCAAGAACGTGGTCAGGGAACCCGGGGCCCGCTCCAAGATCGCCGTTTATTCCCGGGACTACGGTGTGGATCCGGTAGGCGCCTGCGTGGGACCAAAAGGCACCCGGGTCCAGAACATCGTCCAGGAACTCGGCGGTGAGAAGATCGACGTGATCAAGTGGGATCCCGACCCCTCCAAGTTCGTGGCCTCGGCCCTGTCGCCGGCCAAGGTGGTCGCTGTGGAGATCTGGGAGGAGGAGAAGGTGACGCGGGTCATAGTGCCGGACTACCAGCTTTCCCTGGCCATCGGCCGGGAGGGACAGAACGCGAGGCTGGCGGCCAAGCTGACCGGCTGGAAAATAGACATCAAGAGCGAGTCCCAGATGGAGGAACTGTATCCCGACGAGTACGGCCAGTTGTTCCTGGACGGCGGTGAAGGCCGGGATAATTTTGGGGAGGATGCGGGGGCCGGGGAAGGGGTGTAGCGGGGGATGCCCAAGGTGAAGAAAGTACCCCTGCGCAGGTGCGTCGTTTGCCGCGAAATGAAGCCGAAACGTGAATTGATCAGAATAGTGCGGACTCCGCAGGGTGAGGTGGAGATTGACCCCACCGGGAAACGTTCCGGCAGGGGAGCCTACGTATGTTACAAGGATACCTGCCTCAAAGGGGTGGCCAAAGGCAGGCGACTGGAGAAGGAACTCGATGCCCCGGTTAACCCCGCGGTGTTCGAGGGCCTGCGGGAGAAGCTGGCCAAGCCTTCGGGCCGGCCGGATTAGGGGCGGGCGGGATGTACCTGGGAAAGAGGTGCAACTTGAGATGAGGCAGTAACGTGGAGGTGTTTTGATGGTTAAAAAGAGGGTACATGAACTTGCCAAAGAGCTTGACATAGAAAGCAAGGATTTGATCGACCATTTGTCCGGCCTCGGTCTGGACGGCAAGTCGCACATGAGCACCCTGGAAGACGACGAGGTGGCGCGGATCAGGAATGCTTTCGCTCCCCGGGCCGCCGCCCCTCCGCCGGTCGCCGGACCGGCCCGGCCGGCCAAGGCCGCTTCGCCAGGGTCGGCGACGCGCGGGGCCAGGGGCGGCGGTCTTTTCACGCCTGATCAAAGTGAATCCGGAGTGGTGAAGGTTCCTTCGCGCCCGCCGGACCGGCGCTTTTCCGAGCGGCCCGTGCGGCCGCCGGCCGCCATGGTTAACCAGGCATCGCGGGTGGATCAGGCGCCGGAACCGGAAAAGGCGGCGTCCTCCCCGCCGGTTCAGCCGGAGCAGCCGGTACAGCGTCCCCTTTCCCCGGCCCGGGAGGAGCCAAGGCCGCAGCAACATTTACCGCGCCAGAATGAAAACAGGCCGCAGGGTCGCCCTCCGGGCCCGGGGCGGCCGGCTCCCGGCATGCAGCGGCCCGATGGTCCCAGACCAAGGCCGCAGGGGGACAGACCAGGCGACGGCTACCGGCCCCCGGGCGGTGCCCCCAGGTCCGATTTTCGTCCGGGTTCACCCGGTCCCCGGCCGGACTTCCGTCCCGGTGCGGGTCTTCGGCCGGGACAGGGCCCCCGGCCGGACTTCCGTCCCGGTGCCGGTCCCCGGCCGGATTTCCGTCCCGGCGCGGGTCCGAGGCCGGACTTCCGTCCCGGTGCGGGTCTTCGGCCGGGACAGGGCCCCCGGCCGGATTTCCGTCCCGGCGGCGCGGGTCCCCGGCCGGGACAGGGTCCCAGACCGGCCCCCGGCGGGGGCCCACGGCCCATGCCCGCTATTCCCAAGCCGCCCGATGTGGCCAAGGGGACTGAAAAGCCCAAGCCGCCCGGCAAGGGGCAGGCGCGGCCGCAGACACGGGACCGCTACGGCGACCGGCGCGGCGCCGCCAACGAAAGCCAGATTCTCAACAAGATCCGGACGCGGGGGCCGCAGGGGGCCAGAAAAGGTCCGGCGCGCGGCGAGCAACGGGTCGTCCCCATGGTCGAGAAGAAGCCGGTGGTCATCGGCGGATCGGTGACGGTCCAGGAACTGGCGGAAAAGATGAAGAAGAGCCCCGCCGAACTGATCAAACGCCTGCTCGCCATGGGACTCATGGCTACCATAAACCAGGAGATCGACGCCGATACGGCCGTTCTATTGGCCGGCGAGTTCGGTTACGAGGTCGAGGTCAAGATCACCCCGGACCAGGAAACCCTGCTCATGCAGGAGCCGGCGGAAGATGCGGCCAATCTGGAAGCCCGTCCGGCGGTGGTTACGGTTATGGGTCACGTCGACCACGGCAAGACGTCGCTTTTGGACGCCATCCGGAAAACCAACGTGACGGCGGGGGAAGCCGGCGGCATTACCCAGCACATCGGCGCCTACCAGGTGGAAATCAACGCCAAGCGCATTACCTTCCTGGATACACCGGGCCACGAGGCCTTCACGGCCATGCGGGCGCGGGGTGCCCAGGTGACCGACGTGGTGGTGCTGGTGGTGGCCGCCGACGACGGGGTGATGCCCCAGACCGTGGAAGCCATCCACCATGCCCGGGAAGCCAAGGTGCCCATTGTCGTAGCCTTGAACAAGATTGACAAGCCGGGGGCCGAAACAGACCGGATCAAGCAGCAGCTTACCGAATACGGCCTGGTGGCCGAGGAATGGGGCGGCGACACCATTTTCGTCCCCGTTTCGGCCGTCCTGGGCACCGGGGTGGAGACCCTTCTGGAAATGATTCTCCTGGTGGCGGACATGGCCGAACTGGCGGCCAACCCGTCGCGTCCCGCTAGGGGAACGGTGGTCGAAGCCGAGTTGGACCGTGGGCGGGGGCCGGTGGCCACCGTGCTGGTGCAAAACGGCACTTTGCAAATCGGCGACGTTGTGGTGGCCGGTTCGGCCTTCGGCAAGGTGAGGGCCATGATCGACGACAAGGGCCGCCGGGTCAAGAAGGCCGGTCCCAGTGTGCCGGTTGCCGTGCTGGGCTTTTCCGAGGTTCCCCAGGCGGGTGACCTCTTCCTGGTTGCGCCGGACGAGAAGGTGGCCCGGTCGATTGCCGAGCGCCGGGGGACCAGGAAGCGCGAAGAAGAGATGAAGGGTTCGGCGCGGGTAAGCCTGGACGACCTGTTCAAGCAGATCAAGGAGGGGCAGGTCAAGGACCTGCGCATCGTGATCAAGGGCGACGTACAGGGTTCCATTGAGGCCCTCAAGCAGTCCCTGGAACGGCTGTCCAACGACGAGGTCAAGGTTAACGTCATTTACAGCGGGGTAGGCGCTATCAGCGAAACCGACATCATGAGCGCGTCCGTGTCCAACGCCATCGTCATGGGCTTCAACGTGCGTCCGGATGTCAACGCGCGGCGGGCGGCCGACCAGGAAAAGGTGGATGTACGCCTCTACCGGGTGATCTACGACGCCATCAACGATGTTCAGGCGGCCATCCTGGGCATGCTCGACCCGGAGGTGCGCGAGGTGGTCTTGGGACGGGTCGAAGTGCGCAAGATATACAAGGTGTCCAAGGTTGGCACCATCGCCGGCTGCTACGTCACCGAGGGCAAGATCATCCGGGACGCCGGGGTGCGCCTGATCCGGGACGGTGTGGTGGTCTTCGAGGGTAAACTGGACTCCCTGAAACGCTTCAAGGATGACGTCAAAGAGGTAGCCCAGGGCTACGAATGCGGTATAGCGCTCGAGCGGTACAACGAGATCCTGGAAGGCGACGTTATCGAGGCCTTTACCACGGAATCCATCAAGAGGGAGTTGCCCAGCGCGTCGGCTTCTTCGTCATAGACCGGGGCAAGCTAAAAAAATGGGGTGCTCAATTGTCACACCGGGTTTTGCGTGTGGCCCAGGCCGTCCGGCAGGAACTGGCCGAACTCATCCAGAGGGAACTGGCCGACCCCCGGCTTTCCCTGACCACGGTTGCCTCGGTGGATATTTCCCAGGACTCCCGGTATTGCCGGGTCTACCTTTCCGTCATCGGCGGTCCCGGGGAACAACAGGAAGCCCTGGCGGTTCTGGAAAAGACGAAGAGCTTTTTGCGGGGGGAGATCACGAGGCGCCTGGGGCTTAAGCATGCCCCGGAGATCACGTTCCGGTTGGACCGGTCTATCGAGCACGGAGCCAGGATCGGCAAACTGCTGGGCGAACTGCGGAAGGAGTAGGGAGTTGACGGAACTGACCGAAGTTGCCGGCGTCCTTTCCAGGGCGGATGACGCTTTCGTCTGCGGCCACGTGATGCCGGACGGCGACGCGCTGGGATCGGCCCTTGCCCTGGGCTGGGCTCTGGAGCGGCTGGGCAAGAGGGTTACCGTGGCCAGCCCGGACCCCGTTCCCGAACTCTACGCCTTCCTCCCCGGGGTGGAACGCTTGGTAACGGATGGAGCCGGCCTGTCCGGTCACACCACCTTCGTCATGGTGGACTGTTCGGTGCCGGCCCGGCTCGGAGTGTACGAGGAAGCCCTCAAGGCGGGGAGTATCGGCCTGGTGGTTAACATCGACCACCACCAGCCGGCCGGAGGCGCCATGTCCTCGCTCTCCTTCATAGACCCCGGGGCGGCGGCGACCGGTGAAATCGTCTTCGACCTGATCGAACTCCTGGGCGTGCCGCTGACCAGGGACCCGGCTACCTGTCTTTATACCGCGATCGTGACCGATACCGGGTCTTTCCAGTACGAGAGCACGGGGGCGGGCACCCATCGCCGGGCGGCCCGCCTGATTGAGGCCGGGGTGTCGGTGGCGGAGGTCAACTCCCGCTTGTACGAGCAAAAACCGCTGGCCGGCCTGCTGCTTCTCCAGAGGGCGCTCGGCGGTCTGACGTTTGCCGCCGGCGGACGGATAGCCTACATGTCGGTCACCCTGGCCGACCTGGCCGCCGTGGGGGCGCGCGACGAGCATACCGAGGGCCTGATCAACTACGCCCGGTTTGTCCGCGGGGTGGAGGTGGCCGTCCTGTTCCGGGAAACGGAGCCGGGCCGCTTCAAGGTGGGTCTGCGCTCCAAGCACCGGGTGGACGTCCAGGCGGTCGCCGCCCTTTTCGGGGGCGGCGGGCACACCAGGGCGGCCGGCTGCCTGTTGGAGGGCACCCTGGACCGGGTCCGGGACATTCTGCTGGCGGCCGTGGAGCGGGTGGTCGCCGGATGACCTGGTCGGGTGTACTGAATATCCTGAAACCCCCGGGTATGACCTCTCATGACGTGGTGGCCGCCGTACGGCGGTTTCTGCCCGGTACCCGGGCCGGCCATACCGGTACCCTCGATCCCTGGGCGGCCGGCGTGTTGCCGGTCTGTCTGGGCCGGGCCACCCGCCTGGCCCGTTTCATCACCGGGGAGCGGAAGGAATACCTGGCCTGGGCTTTACTGGGACAGGCCACCGACAGCGGGGACACTTTCGGTCATGTGCTCGGCCGGCAGGCGGCCGACGAGGTGACGCGGGAAGCCCTTACCCAGGTCCTGGCCGGGTTCACCGGTCGCCTTTGGCAGATCCCGCCGATGACCTCGGCGGTGAAAAAAGACGGCCGTCCTCTGTACGCGCTGGCGCACCAGGGCCTTTCGGTCGACCGGGAAGCCCGCCCGGTGGCTGTTTACAGCCTGCGGCTCCTGGAGACGCAAGGCCTGGGCGGTCCCCGGCCCATGGCGCTCTTGCAGGTGGCCTGCTCCAAGGGGACCTACATAAGAACCCTCGTTCATGACGCCGGGGCGGCGCTCGGTTGCGGGGCGTGCCTGGCCTTCCTGCTGCGGACGGCCGTGGGTCCGTACCGCCTGGAGAAGAGCCTCACGCTGGAAGAGCTGGGAAACAGAGTGCAAAGCGACCGGGTGGCCGGGGTCATGGTGAGCATGGATACGGCCCTGGCGGCCTTCCCGGTGGTGAATGCCAGCGCCGGCGCCGCCCGGGCGGTGGCCAGCGGGGCGGTCCTCTATCCGCCGGGGGTGGTGGCCGCCCCGCCCGGCTTGGCCCGGGGCCAGGTGGTGCGGCTGCACGGACCGCGGGGCCTGGTCGCGGTGGCCGAGACGGTGGTGGAGGAATCTCCGGCCGGGGCGCGGACGGTTTTCCGGCCTCTGGCCGTGCTTGTTTGAGGCGTTTGGGGAGGATTTTATGCGGATTTTTGACGACCCGGCCAGGCTTGAAAGCATAGGACCCCGCCTGGTGGTAGGCCTGGGTAATTTCGACGGCGTCCACCTGGGACACCGCCGCCTGATTTCCGAAGTCACGGGTAAGGCGCGCGAAGAGAACGGCACCCCGGCCGTATTCACCTTTCATCCCCACCCCCTCTCGGTTCTTGATCCGGCGCACGAACCTCCCTTGCTGCTGGCGCCGGAAGCCCGGCAGCGGATGGTGGAAGAACTGGGGGTGGAGGTGATGTTCTGGGTGCCTTTTACCCGGGACTTCGCTCGCCTGTCCCCCCGGACGTTCGTCGAGCAGGTTTTGCACCGGCGGCTTACGGCCAGCGTGGTCGTGGTGGGTTACAATTACAATTTCGGCCACCGGGGGGAGGGCACTCCGGCGCTGCTGGCCAGGGAAGGGCGGCGCCTCGGGTTTGACGTCCGGGTGGTCGACCCGGTGCGGGTGGACGGGATGGTGGTGAGTTCCACCCACATCAGGCGTCTCCTGCAGGAGGGCGACGTGCCGGGGGCCGCCGCCTTCCTCGGTTACAGGCCGTTCGCGGAAGGGGTGGTGGTCCGCGGCGATTGCCGGGGCGCCTCCCTGGGTTTCCCGACCGCCAACCTGGAACCGGATCCGCGGGTCCTGGTCCCCGCGGACGGGGTATACGCGGTCGAGGTGGAGACGCAAGGGATCCGGCGGACGGGAGTGGCCAACATCGGCACTTGTCCAACCTTCCGGGAGCACTCTTCCCCCCGGCGGATCGAAGTGCACATTCTGGAGTTCTCCGGCGATATCTACGGCCAGGCGATGACCGTCCGTTTCCACCGGCGGCTGCGGGGTGAAAAGACATTCGCCGGCCCCGGCGACCTGGTGGAACAGATAAGGCGGGACATTGAGGCCGCCCGCCCGCTCTCCGGCGCATAAAGAATTATGCCGGTCCATATATATTTGGAGGGGGGGCGGCCGTTTACAAAGAGGCGGCGCTTGTGTTAAAATAAGGCGTACCGGCGGCTGCCCCGTTCCAGGAGAAGAGGGGTCGGTGCCGATGATGTATGATGCACCGGAGGAAGAAATCCGGCAGTGGCTCAACTCAATAGCCGTCATCGTTTTGAGCGACGAGTTCCAGGCTCTGAAAAAGGAGCTGGAAACGGTGTATTGCCGCTCAAACATGGACAACGCCAGGATCATGGCCTTTCAGGACGCCCTTTACGCCTTCCTGGCCGAAAGGGAAGATGAATGCGCCGAAGACCTGCGCAAAGTGTTTTGACCGGCCATGCGGGTGCTGATCACGAGGCATGCCAAAAAGCGGCTTCTGGACCTGCGTCAGGACCGAATCACCGCCCGGGATATCGTCAATGCCGCCTGCAGTATTCCGGGGCGCATTCCGGCCGCCACCCGTTTCCGTGGTTTCGCGGCCCGATCGGGCAGGACCTTTGACCTGGTGGCCAAGGACATTCCCACCGGACGCCTGGTGATAACGGTGATCGGCAAATAGCCGGGAGCGGGCCGGCGGGTGCGGGTTCTCAAGATCCCGAAGGAGGTGAAAAAGCGGTGGCTTTAGTGGCGGAAAAGAAAGCATCCATCATATCCGACAACAGGATACACGAGCACGACACCGGGTCCCCCGAGGTTCAGGTGGCTCTTCTTACGGAGAGGATCAACACCCTTACCGGGCATCTGAAGGAAAACCGGAACGACCACCATTCCCGCAGGGGCCTTTTGAAGATGGTCGGTCAGCGCCGTCGCCTGTTGAACTACCTGAAGGCGCACGAGTTCGAACGGTACCGCAGCTTGATAGGGAAGCTTGGCCTGAGAAGATAAGAAAGCGGGGAATATCCCGCTTTTTTTGCATGTTCCGGGCCGGGCGCGCTTCTATTTTGGTGTGAGACAGGAAATACTACGATGATGGAGAAAAATATTCCGTAGGAAGTGGATTTGGAATCAGGAGGTAACGTATTGATGCCGGTGCTCAAGAAAGAAATGGACCTGGCCGGGCGCACCCTGTCGGTGGAGGTCGGCCGGGTGGCCAAGCAGGCCGGCGGCGCGGTCTTCGTCCGCTACGGCGAAACCGCGATCGTGGTGACCGCCACGATGTCCGACCGGGTACGGGAAGGAATTGATTTCTTCCCCCTCACCTGCGACTATGAGGAGCGTCTCTACGCGGTGGGACGCATCCCCGGCGGCTTCATCAAACGGGAAGGCCGCCCCAGTGAAAAGGCCGTCCTCTCCAGCCGGCTGATGGACCGGCCGCTCAGGCCCCTTTTTCCGAAGGGGATGCGCAACGAGGTTCAGGTGGTGGCCCTGGTTATGTCCGTCGACCAGGATAACCCGCCCGACGTGACAGCCATGGTCGGCGCGTCGGCCGCGCTCGCCGTTTCCCAGATACCCTTCGGCGGCCCCATCGGGGCCGTGGTGGTGGGCAGGGTCGACGGCGAACTGGTGCTGAACCCGACGGTGGAACAGGCCGGGAAGAGTGACCTGCACCTTACGGTGGCGGGTACCCGCGACGCCGTGATGATGGTGGAGGCCAGGGCCGGGGAAGTTCCCGAGGACGTCGCCTTGGAAGCCATCGCCTTCGGCCACCGGGCGATCGGCCGGATCGTGGAGTTTATCGACGCCCTGCGCGAGGAGGCCCTCGGCATGGGTCTGGCCAAACCCAAGGCGGAGCCCGTGCTGGCCAGGCCGGACGAACAGGTGGTGGAAGCCGTCACCGCCACGGCCTACGAACGTCTGGTACAGGCGGCCAACTACGTGGCTGCGGAAAGCGTGGACAAGAAGACCAGGGAGGCTTACCTGGACAAGGTCAAGGACGAAATAACGGCCTCGTTTGCCGACCGGCTTGCCGACCGGGAAAAACAGGTCCGGGAAGTGGTGGATGCCTGCGAGAAGAAGGCGGTCCGCCGCCTGATCCTGGAAGACAAAAAGCGCATCGACGGCCGGGCCCTCAACGAAGTGCGCCCCATAACGGTGGAGGCCGGGGTTTTGCCGCGCGTCCACGGTTCGGGACTCTTCACCCGGGGTCAGACCCAGGTGTTGTCCGTGGTGACCCTGGGACCCATCAGCGACGAGCAGATTCTGGACGGCCTGGGGATCGAGGAATCGAAGCGGTTCATGCACCACTACAACTTCCCCCCGTTTTCCACCGGGGAGACCAGGCCCATGCGCTCACCCGGGCGGCGGGAGATCGGCCACGGCGCCCTGGCGGAGAAGGCTCTGATCACGGTCATTCCGCCCGAGGAGGCCTTCCCGTACACCATCCGGATCGTATCCGAGGTTTTGGAATCGAACGGCTCCACCTCCATGGGCTCCGTCTGCGCCAGCATGCTCGCCCTGATGGACGCCGGGGTGCCGGCGAAAGGCACCGTCAGCGGTGTGGCCATGGGTCTGGTCAAAGAAGGGGACCGTTTTGAGATCCTCACCGACATTCAGGGCGTAGAGGACCACCTGGGGGACATGGACTTCAAGGTGGCCGGCACCAGGAACGGCATCACCGCGCTGCAGATGGATATCAAGGTGGCCGGTGTCGACCGGGAGGTTCTGGGCAGGGCGTTGGCCCAGGCCCGGGAGGGGCGCCTGTTCATCCTGGACAGGATGCTGGCCGTAATTCCGGAGCCCAGGCCGGAGTTGTCCCCGCTGGCACCGAGGATCATCAACTTCTCCATTGATCCCGACAAGATCCGCGAGGTTATCGGACCGGGCGGCAAGATCATCCGCAAGATCATCGAGGAAACCGGTACCCAGATCGACATCGAGGACGACGGCCGGGTTTTCATCGCTTCGGTGAATCCCGACGGGGCCAGGCGCGCGATGGAGATCATCGGGAACCTGACCAGGGAAGTGGAAGTAGGGCAGATATATAACGGCCGGGTCACCCGCTGCACCGACTTCGGCTGCTTCGTGGAGGTCGTCCCCGGCGCCATGGGAGTGCCCGGCAAGGAGGGCCTGGTCCATATCTCCCAACTGGCGCACTACCGGGTGGAGAAAACGGAAGACATCGTCAAGGAAGGCGACCGGATCCTGGTTAAAGTTATCGGCTACGATCCCCAGGGGCGGATGAAACTGTCCAAGAAAGACGTCGCCCCGCCCACTCCCGAGGAAGAACAGAGGAGGGCGGCGGCCGGCGGGGAACGCGATCGCGATTTCCGGCGGCACGACGGTCCCCGTCCGGGCGGCGGGCGTCCCGGCGGCGGTCCCCGGAGGGACGGTTACCGACCCGGCTAAGGTTATTTGCCGTTCGTTGAAAGTTGCCCGGCCGGGGAAGGCTTACGGCCGCTCCCCCGGCGGCTTTCGAACGAAGGTGCCGAACAGGACTGTCTGTCACAACACGGCTGGAGTTGACTTAATTACCCGGAGTTGGAGAATCCGGGTTTTTAATTTTTCCGGGGTCCCCGCGGCGGTATTCCAGGGCTCGTTTCGCTTTGTCCCGCAGAAACGCTTGCCAAAAACCAGGGAAAGGTAACCTCTCCCACCTATGGTCATATCATACCAGGAGGGCGGGAAAGCGTGTTCCCGCCGGGGCGGGTCCGGCCGAGGCAAAACACAGGGGTCGCGGGGAAGGCGGGGTTGCTCATGCCGGGGGATAGGCGAGGGGTTACGCTGATCGGACATTCACTCGTTCCAACGGGCCGGGGAGAGGATGTGAGGTGCGTTTTCCGGGCGTTACAGTCTATCGGCACAGGCGTGACGGTCTGCGACGTGCCTTCCGGCCCGAGCCTCGATGACGACGTGATAGCCCGCGAGATCGCCGACCGCCTGGTTACGCGGCCGGGTGGCGACTTCAATACCCATTCGTCATCAACGGCGTCGATGTCGAATGGGTATTGAGCAGCCTGGGTTGTCCCAAGCCGCCCCCCGGGGCCGTAAACATCGTGTTTCCCCAGTGGGAACTGAGTCGCTATCCGCGGGAGTGGGCCCGGCAACTGGATCGTTTCGACGAGGTTTGGGCTCCCACCCGATTCGTTTTCGAGGCGCTCCGGGGAGCGGTATCCAGACCGGTAATCCACCTGCCCTATCCGGTCCAGGTGAACCTGAGGGTATTTCTCGGGCGCAAATACTTCGGGTTGCCTGAGACCGGGTTTCTGTTCATCTTCGTTTTCGATTTCGGATCACACGTGCAGCGGAAAAACCCCGGCGCGGTGATCAAAGCGTTTGGGATGGCCTGTGCCAAGGCGCCGCATGCCGATTTCCACCTCGTGATCAAGATGAGCGGGCATAATTCCGGTCCCGCCGTAAAGCCCCTGGTTGACCGGTTTATGGCCGAAGTCCGTGGAGGGCCTTACGCGCAAAGAATTATCATTGTGGACAACGTTCTGACGGACATAGAAATGAAGAACCTGATCAGGTGCGCGGATTGTTTCGTCTCCCTGCATCGGTCGGAGGGGTTGGGCAGAGGTCTGGCGGAAGTACCTTGGTAAGCCGACCATGGCCACCGGATATTCGGGCAACCTCGATTTCATGAACGCAGACAATTCGCTCCTGGTCGGCTTCAGATTGTTCAGGGTTCCCGAGGACGGTTACCTGTTCGCCCAGGGACAGGTATGGGCCGATCCGGACCTCGAGCAGGCGGCATATTTCATGGTCAAATTATATAAAGAACAGCATACACGCGCAATGTTTGGCCTAAGGGCTAGCCGGCATATGATGACCAATTTTGGTCATGTTGCCGTCGGTCAAAGATATAGGACCAGAATAGACACACTTCGCTTCGGAGGAACGGATAGGCGCATGGTTTGATTCAATGGGGATAACGATGAAATTATCATTAGTCATTCCCGTTCTCAATCACAAGGATATAACCCAGTCTTGCATTGAATCATTCTGTTCAACAGCAGACAAATGGCGCGGAATTGACTGCCTGGTTATCGATAACGGCTCTCAAATCCCGGCAACAGAGTGGAATCTCGGTTGCAGAATAATCAGAAACGAACACAACATCGGCGTCCTTCCAGCGCTTCAGCAAGGCTACGAAAATACAGTCGGCCAATTTATCTTTTATACACATAATGACGTTATTATGTACGAACGCGATTGGGACAGGAAGATCCTAAGGCTTCTCACTCAGTTGCCCAACGTAGGGGTAGCCGGTTTCTTCGGCGCCAAAGGTATAGGATCTCCAGATCTTTATATTACGCCCTATGAAATGCACCAACTTGGAAGAGACGGCAACGTATCAGGGTGTCTGCGCATGTCCCGGGTTCATGGTCATCGATTGATGAAAAATGAGTTTGAGTATGT
>JAJYZD010000286.1 GCA_021800315.1 Bacillota bacterium
GTGCCCTTGCGAGCAACTTATACCGCTTTCTCGCCTTAAGACGCAGACCCTTGGAGTTTCCTCCGCAAGCCCCCGCCTTTAGGCGTGGGGTCTATGACCAAACATATCAAGAAAAAAGTAACTACTCAATATTATGGCGAAACAAGCCATATGTCAAGCGCCCCGGAGAACAACAGGCGAAATTCCGGCGAACCGGCCAATGCCGGCAGGACCGGCGTCGCCGCCTTTTCCGGCGCGTAGCCCCCCCGGTACCACGCTTTTCCGGTACCGCAGTCCCGGTTTTTTCCCGGCTAAAAGCCCCACCCCGTCTCCAGTCCGCTCCATTCTATGCCGAATAACAAAATAGTAACCTCCGGCATCCGCGGCGGCGGAAGAGACACCGGAGAGTGGGGCGACTGTACATGACCGTAACCTTGGCGTGGCAAGTGGAGTATGTAATCTTTATCCAGGGTCTTTTGCTGATGATCCTGGCGGCCAGGACCCTGACGATGGAAAAAACCGATCAAACCGTGCCCTGGGTGTGGTTCGCCGGGGCCACGGCCACCCTGGGTCTGGAACGGTGGCTAGGGCTTCTGACCGGTCCCGCTCCGGCCCTCGTGCGCGTACTGCTGCTGGCGGCTTCAACCGCCCTTCTGGCGCATTTCGCCCAGGCGGGGATCCGCGGGGGCGCCAGGCTCTGGATCGGCCCTCTCTCCGGCTCGCTCGTCCTGGCCGGCCTTGCGCTGGGACCGGTTGGCCGGGCGGTGGCGGTTCCCGTTGGCCTGGCCGCCGGCCTCTGGGCCTCCGCGGCGCTTTGGCGCGCCGCCCGGAGCGGGTTACCCGGAAAAGGCGGCCTTTTCCTGCGGGGGGGAGCCATAGCCCTGGCCGTCAGTTCCCTGGTCACCGCGGCGGCCTTGCCGGCCCCACCGTCGCTTTCGGGAATACCGCCCGTCCTGACGGCCCTGGCCGTCCAGCGCATTACAGCCTGGCAAACCATACCGGTCGCCTTCCTGACCCTTTTCCTGTACGGTTACGCGACCGGCGGCCGGACGACCCGTTTTGCCCTGGCAACCGGGGCGGCCCTGGTCGTGATCCTCGGTCTGGGCATGGGCGCCGCCTATTACGCTGGGCTGGGAGCACTCAACAGTCTGCAGGGGCAGGGTTCAAAGCAGGTGGATTCCCTTGCCGGCCTGGTCGACCATACCCTGGGCGAAGTCGACCGGACGGCCGCCTCCCTGGCCCGGTCGACGGTGTTGGAACGGGCCCTGGAAACACCCGGGACCCCCGCCGTCCAGGCGGCCGATCAGGCCCTGGCCGAGTACCGGCGAACCTTTCGGGTGTCGGTGTGCTACCTGATGAACACCCGGGGCCTTACCGTGGCGTCTTCCAACTTCGCCGCTCCGGACAGCTTCGTGGGCCACAACTACGGCTTCCGCCCCTATTTCCAGGAAGCCATGGCCGGGCAGTCCGGCAGCTACTTCGCCATGGGAGTCACCAGCTTCGAACGAGGCTACTACGCCGCCGCTCCCGTCCGCGACGCCGCGGGGCGCGTCATCGGGGTCGCGGTGGTCAAAAAGAACCTGGACGATTTGGAAACGGCCTGGACCCCCTACCGGCACAGCTATCTCATCGACGCCGACGGGGTCATCTTCCTCTCCGGGCAGGACGGTCTCCGGTTTGAAACCCTGTGGCCCCTGGACCAGGCGACCCTGACCCGGTTGCAAAACGCCCGCCAATTCGGACCGGGCCCCTATACCGCGTCCCTGGGATTCCCCGTCCAGGTTGCCAACAACACGCTGGTGGTAAGCGGCGGACGCTCCTACCTGGTCAACCGGGAACTCGTCGGCCGCGGCGGCTGGTCGGTGGTGGTATTGAAATCCGCCGCCCCGGTCGGGGAGGAGAGGCTCCTGGCCGGGCTTACGACCATGCTGGTTGCCCTCGCGGCCACGGTCCTCCTTCTGTCCTTCGAGGCGGCCGCGGTCCGCAAAGAGGACGCGGCGTGCTCCGCCGCCAACTACCACACCGTGTTCAACGCGGTCAACGACGGTGTTCTGGTCATTGATCCCCAAACCGACGCCATCCTGGATGCCAACCGGACGGCCGAGGAAATGTTCGGCAGGACGGCGGACGAACTGCGCCGGATCACCATGCACGACCTGGATGGCGGCAACCCGGGCGTCAGTCCGGAAAACATCCGGGATACCCATCGCAGGGCCGCCCATGGTCAACCGCTCATGTTCGAGTGGCAGGCCCGGGCCGGCGACGGCCGCTCCTTCTGGACGGAAATCAATCTGAAACCGGCCTGCCTGGGGGGCGAAACCCGACTGCTGGCGGTGGTGCGCGACATTACGGGGCGCAAGAACGTCGAGGAAGCCCTGCAGGCCTCGGAGGCCACCTACCGCACCATCTTCGAAAAGAGCGGCCTGGCCCTCGCCATCATCGAGGAAAACGCCACCGTCTCGCTCGCGTCTCCCGCCTTCGCCGCTTTGGCCGGTTACGGCCGGGAGGAAATCGAAGGCCGCAAGGCCTGGTTTGAGTTCATCCACCCGGAGGACCTGCCCAAGGTGAAGCAGTACGCCCGTCTCCGCCGCACCTTCCCCCAGGGCACCCCGTCCAGCTTCGAACTCCGGGCGGTTGACCGCCAGGGCCGGCAAAAGACCCTTCTGACCACGGTGACCTTCATACCGGGCACCCTCCGGACGGTGGCGGCCATGGCGGACATAACCACGCGCAAGGCCATGGAAGAACGGCTGCGCTACCTGAGCCTGCACGACGTCCTGACCAACCTTTACAACCGGTCCTTTTTCGAAAAGCATATCCGTCGCCGGACCAGGTACGGGACGGAATCGACAGGTATCATCGTCTGCGACGTGGACGGGCTCAAGCTGGTCAACGACACTCTGGGGCACAGGGCCGGCGACGCGCAACTCCTCGCGACGGCCAACGTGCTCCGGAAAGGCCTCGGGGAACAGGACTTGATCGCCAGGATCGGCGGCGACGAATTCGCCGTCATCCTGCCCCGGGCCGACCGCGAAGCGGTGCAAGCGGCGGTGGAGCGGATCAGGGAAGCCATCGCCGCTTACAACCAGGAACAACCGGCCGTCCCCCTGAGCCTTTCGATCGGTTGGGCCGCCGGCCGCCCCGGGACGGCTCAACCCGACCTCTTCCGGGAAGCGGACAACAACATGTACCGGGAAAAGCTGTTTTCCAGCCAGAGCGGGCGCAGCGCCATCATCCTCGCGCTGGTCAAAACCCTGGAAGCCAGGGAGATCATCACCGCCGGCCTGGTCGACCGCCAGCGGGAACTGGCCGACGGCATGGGCCGCAAGCTGGGCCTGCCGGAGCACCGGATCAACACCCTGCGCCTTTTGGCCCAGTTCCACGACATCGGCAAGATCGGCATCCCCGACCACATTACCTTCAAACCCGGGCCGCTCACTCCCAAGGAAACACAGGAAATGAGGCGGCACACCCAGATCGGACACCGCATCGCCCAATCCACCCCGGATCTGGCTCCGATAGCCGACCTGATCGCCAAACATCACGAATGGTGGAACGGGCAGGGCTATCCGTTCGGACTCCAGGGTGAGGACATCCCGCTTCTGTCGCGGATCATCGCCATCATCGACGCCTACGACGCCATGACCAGCGACCGACCCCACCGGAAGGCGCTCCCCCCGCGGGAGGCCGTGGCCCAACTCCGGCGTTGCGCGGGTACCCAGTTCGACCCCCGGCTCGTGGATGTCTTCACCGACCTGGTTGCCGATCGGGACGGCCCGGGCTGAAAAAAGACAGCCGGCCAAACCGCCCGCCTTTTGGTATACCGGGTTCTTTTTCACGGTTCCCTTGAACCGCCGTCCAGGGTCTTTTGACCGTCCGCGGATCGAACCGGCCGCCCCGCGCGCGTTCCAGTTCCCGGCGCGCATCCAGGACCGGGAGGACCCGGCGGCGGGCGCGTCTTTCCTGGGCCGGCCTGCATCCGGACCTGAAAAAGGGTCAAAGTCACTGTTTTGTGATCTTCCCGCCATTGAGTGGAAAACATGCCGGTATAAGCTATAGCCATCAGAACAGGCAAGGAGGCGCTAATCATGAAAACCGGGATCAAGCAAGCCATCATCATCGGAGCGGCGGTAGTCGCCCTCGGCGGCCTTCTGGTACAGGGAGCCCTGGCCAATCCGGCCCCGCAGCCGGTGCCGCAGACCCAGGCCGTGAACAGCTCCGGCGCCCGGAACTACGTAAACGGCATGATCAACTACATGCAGGGATGGGCCAACCAGGCCGCGGCGAAGG
>JAJYZD010000287.1 GCA_021800315.1 Bacillota bacterium
TACATAAAAGCTGCGTGTCGTGTTGCAACTACCCCCGCTCGCTGTTTAACCATCGGCGACAGGGCATGGGACTGGAGAAGCGTCCCAAGGTGTCATGACCAGAATAACCTAGCCGCCCGCCCGAAGATCCCGGCGGCTGAGGCGGGTCATAGCGCGACATAGTTGTGCCCTTGCGAGCAACTTATACCGCTTTCCCGCCTTAAGACGCAGACCATTGGAGTTTCCTCCGCAAGCCCCCGCCTTTAGGCGTGGGGTCTATGACCCCTTGAAAAAAGGGCGCGGACACATGTCCCGCCCCGTTTCTCCTTTCCAAAACAGGAGGCGCGAACGTTTCCACCCGCACCCGCGACCTGCCGCCATACCCCGGGGGCTCCAGGCCGGCAGGTTCGGAGAACTTGTTCCATAGCCTCATATTTCGCCTTCGCCGTCGGATATCCTGCCGGGTCCAAGAGGATTCAGGACGCGGCCGGAGAAACGGATCCGGCCCCGGTACGCCGTCCCAGGATGGTTACCACCAGGCTGTCTCCCTGCCGGGAAGCCTTGATTACCAGGGGGGTGGCCAGGGTGTTCCGGAAACGGAAGTCCAGGCTGCCGGCCACGGTGGCGTCGTGGCCCGGTTGGATGTAGGGCACCGGCAGGGTGTGGGGATGCCTTTCCACCACCGCCAGACCGAGGTTTAAGACCGTCTGGTAGAGGGTGGAGGACAACTGGCAGACGCCGCCCGCCAGACCGGATTCGTAGCGGTTGTCCACGATGACGGGGGCGCTCAGGTAACCGCGGGCGGCGTCGTAGGGGCCGGCCACGGCGTTGAAGGAGAACACCTGCCCCGGCAGCACCAGGGTGTTGTTCAGGAGGGAAGCGGCCAGTTCCATGTTGTGAACGCGGTTGGCCTCGCCGGTGATAGTGGTCTGGAAAGAGGCCAGGGGCGTGGACAGGTTCCGCAGGCTTTCCGCCGGCCAGCGGGGCGCCACGGTTTCCAGGACCGGGGCCACCTTCTGGTCCGGACCGGCGGCCAGGATGGCGGCCATGGTTTTGGCCGCGTCCAGGCGCCAACCCGGTTGGCCCGGCCGTACCGTTCCGGTGGCGTGGTCGATGGAAGCGTCGACCGGCGGGTGGTCCCACAGGGGGGCAAGCCAGGAGAGGAGGGCCCCGGCGGTAGGTGTAGCCAGGCGGCCTACCGGCAACTGGTCCAGCATTACCCCGGGGGCAATGGTTGGAGGCGGTGGCTGGACGCCCGGAAGGCGCAAGGAGTATGTGGCGGCCAGACCGAAAAGGAGGACCATGGAAAGGAGGATTGCGATGCGCATACCCATCACCGTCCATTGAACATATTATGTACCGCGCCGGACCGGTAGAAGGATGCAGGCTGGTCATCCCGCATTTCCCGGAACCGGACTTTCCGTGGCCGCGCTTTGCGGAAAGTTCCGACAGCCGGCAGGAACAAAGTGTTTGCCCCCCGAATAAGGTTGTCACCGGTGGTTAACCCGGAAAAGCCCCGGTTAGAATATATGAGCGGGATCACAGGTAAGTTGGAGCATATCGATCCCGTATCAACCGGAAGTGGACTAAAGGCGGTTGGGCCAAGCCCCGGGGGAGCCGCCCGGAGGGTGGGACGGGGTCGAAGAAGCAAACGGTAGGGCATTCCGGCCCAATGCCGGCGATACCAAAGCGGGCGAACAGAAAAGAAGGTGGACTAGTTGACAAAGACGCTGGTGATTGTGGAATCGCCGGCCAAAGCCAAAAGCCTGACCAAGATGCTGGACCGGAAATATACTGTTCTGGCTTCCATGGGCCATGTGCGGGATTTACCCAAGAGCCAGTTCGGTGTGGACGTTCAACATGACTTTGCTCCGAAATACATAACCATCAGGGGCAAGGGTGACGTCATTAAAGAATTGCGCACGGCGGTCAAAAAGGCCGACCAGGTCCTCCTGGCCTCCGACCCGGACCGGGAAGGCGAGGCCATAGCCTGGCACTTGAAAGAACTACTGGACTTGCCCGAACGCGATCTGCGGGTGGCTTTCAACGAAATTACCGGGCCGGCCGTGCAGAAGGCTATCGCCAGCCCGCGGCCGATTGATCTCAATCTGGTGAACGCCCAGCAGGCCCGCCGTATCCTGGACCGCCTGGTGGGCTACAATTTGAGCCCGCTCTTGTGGCGCAAGGTGAGGAAGGGGCTTTCGGCCGGACGGGTCCAGAGCGTCGCCCTACGCCTGATCTGCGACCGGGAGGAGGAGATCAGGAAGTTTGTAGCTACGGAGTACTGGGATCTCACGGCCCGGTTGAAAAAGGCGGGCCAGCCCGGTTTTCCGGCTATCCTGAAACGTTTGCGTGGGAAAACCATCCAGCTGACCGGCGAAAAGCGGGTGAAACAGGTTCTGGCCGATCTCACCGGGGTCCGGTACCAGGTGAAAAAGGTCACCACGCGGGAATCGGTGCGCTGGCCCTCCCCGCCTTTCACCACCAGCAGCCTGCAGCAGGAAGCCAACCGCAAGCTGAACTTCACCTCCCGGCGGACCATGCTGGTGGCCCAGCAGTTGTACGAGGGACTCGACGTGGGCGCGGAGGGGATCCTGGGGCTGGTCACCTACATCCGCACCGACTCCACCCGGGTGGGCGAAAGCGCGCAAGCCGCGGCCAGGGAATACATCATGGAGACCTTCGGGGCTCCGTTCGTGCCGGACAAGGTCCGCCAGATCAAGGGTAAGGGCAAGATCCAGGATGCGCACGAGGCCATCCGTCCCACCTCCGTGCGGCGGGACCCCGAATCCGTCAAACAATACCTGTCCGCCGAGCAGTACAGGCTGTACCGCCTGATCTGGCTGCGCTTTCTGGCCAGCCAGATGAGCCCGGCCCTGGTCGACGTCACCGCCGCGGACATAGGCGCCGGGGACTATACTTTCCGGGCCTCCGGCCAGGCGGTGAGGTTCCCGGGCTACACCAAGGTCTACACCGAGGGACGGGACGACGGCGACAAGGAGGAGGAAGAAGGCGGTCGCCTGCCCCGTCTTTCGGAAGGCGATCTCCTGGAACTAAAGGCCCTGGACCCGGAACAGCATTTTACCCAGCCGCCGCCCCGGTACTCCGAGGCCACCCTGATCAAGAGCATGGAGGAAAAAGGCATCGGGCGTCCCAGCACGTACGCCCCGACCCTGGATACCATTCTCAAGCGGGGTTACGCGCTACGGGAAAAGAAGCACCTTCTGCCGACGGAGTTGGGCATGCTGGTGATCGACCTGCTCAAAGAGCATTTCCCCTCCATCGTCAACCTGGAGTTCACCGCCCAGATGGAAGAAAGGCTGGACGGGATCGGGGAAGGAGAGAACGACTGGGTCCAGGTTCTGGACCAGTTTTACGGCCCCTTTCAGAAGACATTGGAGGAGGCCGAGGCCCAGATCGGCGAAGTGAAAATCGCCGACGAGGAAAGCGATGAAACCTGTGACCTGTGTGGACGGCGCCTGGTCTACAAGATGGGGCGGTACGGCCGGTTTCTGGCCTGTCCCGGGTTTCCGGAGTGCCGTTTCACCAAGGCCCTGACCGTGCCGGCCGGCGTCCCGTGCCCGAAATGCGGGGCTCCCCTTCTGATCAGGCGCAGCCGCAAGGGGAGGAAGTTTTACGGCTGCGCCGGCTATCCGCAGTGCGACTTTGTGACCTGGGACATGCCGACTTCACAGCGCTGTACGGCCTGCGGCGGTATCCTGGTGCAGAAAAAACGGGGCCCGCGCAGTTATCTGGCCTGTATCAACGAAGAGTGCCCGGAGCGAACGAAGCGCGCCGGCAAGGAGCGGAAAAAGAAGAGCGCCCCGGCGGGCCGGACCGGGGTGGAGGCCGGCTTGGGCTGACGTGCTCCGGGGAATTCGGCGCGACGGGGGGAGCGGCAATGGAGAGCCTGATAAAGGGTTTTATTCTCTACCTGCAGGCCGAGCGCGGAGCGCCGGCCAATACCGTGGAAAGCTACCGGCGCGACCTGGCCGACGCCTTGGCCTACCTGGGCCCGCGTTTCCCCGGCAACGCCACCGGGAGCGGCGAACTCTCCCCGGGTCTGCTGACCACGGCGGATTTCCGGGGCTATCTGGGCTGGATGAAGGAACGCGGACTTTCCCACCGGACCATGGCCCGGCGCCTGGCCGCCTGGCGCGCCTTTTACCGATACCTGGCCCGGGAAGGCCAGGTATCGGTAAACCCGGTGCTTTACGTCCGGGCCCCGCGGCCTGAAAAGCGGCTGCCTTCCTTCCTGTACCCGCCGGAGGCCCGGGCCCTGGTAACCGG
>JAJYZD010000288.1 GCA_021800315.1 Bacillota bacterium
ATAATTACCTTTACTAGCAATGCCCAAAACCCGCATAACACGGATCGCAGGGCTGGCGTTCCGCCAGACAAATTAGCTTTACTGACACGTCCCTGGCCCGGCGCTACGACCTGGAACAGGATAAAATCTACCTTTACTCGGATACCCGGGAACCACTGTAATCGCTGGATTTGTTCCCCCAAACTGCTTGCCGGACCCCGATTTCAGTAAACCTAAATTTTTGCTGGTAAAGACTATTATTTACCGGTAAAGACAATCATTTTCTTGCAACAACATTCCTCGAACACCTGTTCCCCCTACTCCACCGTAACTGACTTCGCCAAATTCCTTGGCTTATCCACGTCGCAACCCCTGGCCACCGCCACGTAGTAGGCCAGAAGCTGCAGCGGTATCACCGCCAGGGCCGGTGCCAAAAGCGGGTGGGTGACCGGGATGTACAGCGTATGGTCCACCACCTTGGTTATTTCCCGGTTGTCCTCCATAACCACCCCGATGGTGGTGGCTTCGCGGGCCTTGACCTCTTTGATGTTGGAAACCATCTTCTCCATCAGCTCCGGCTGGGTGGCCAGGGCGATGACCGGTACCCCTTCCGTCACCAGGGCCAGGGTGCCGTGTTTGAGTTCCCCGGCCGCGTACGCCTCGGCGTGGATGTAGGATATCTCTTTCAGCTTGAGGGAGCCCTCCATGGCCACGGCGTAGTCCAGGCCCCGCCCGATGAAGAAGAGGTCTTCGGCTGCGGCCAGGCTCAGGGCCAGTTCCTCCACCGCTCCGGTGTCCGTCAGGAGAGCCTGGGCCTTTTGCGGCAACAGTGCTAATTCCTTCAGGAGTTCCTCCCTCCCGTTTTCGGGCAAGGCCCCTTGCAGGGTGGCCAGGTGCAGCGCCAGCAGGGTCAGCGCCGTCAACTGGGTGACATAGGCCTTGGTGGAAGCCACCGCGATTTCCGGTCCGGCCCAGGTATACAGGACGTGGTCGGCCTCGCGGGCCACCGAACTGTCCACCACGTTGCTCACGGCCAGGGTTTGCGCTCCCAGCCGCCGGCCCTCCCGCAGGGCGGCCAGGGTGTCCGCCGTCTCCCCGCTCTGGCTGATGACCACCAGGAGATCCCCCCCCTGGAGAAGCGGGCGGCGGTAGCGAAACTCGGAGGCGATGTCCGCCTCCACCGGGATGCGGGCCAGGCGCTCGATCAGGTACTTGCCTACCAGGCCGGCATGGTAGGCCGTGCCGCAGGCGGAAATAAAGACGCGGCCGTCCGGCCGGAAGGACTCCAGGCCCAGGCTGATCAGCCCTTTTTCGACGTCCAGCCGGCCGGCCAGGGTGTCCTTGATAGCCCGGGGCTGCTCATGGATCTCCTTGAGCATGAAGTGGGGATAACCGTCCATCCTGGCCTGGTCGGCCCGCCACTTGACGTGGAAAACCTTCTTTTCCACGGTCAGCCCCCGGCGGTCCACCACCCGCACGCCTTCGGGACGCAGGTCAACCAGTTCGCCATCGTCGATGATGTAGGTCTCCCTGGTAAAGTCCAAAAAAGCCGGGATGTCCGAAGCCAGAAAGTTTTCGCCCCGGCCCAGGCCCACCACCAGGGGGCTGTCCTGGCGGGCCGCCACGATACGCCCCGGCTCGCTGGAGGCCATGGCCACCAGGGCGTAGGAGCCCCTCACCTTGTCCAGGGTGGCGCGCACGGCCGCCATAAGGTCGCCCCGGTAGAACTCCTCGATCAAGTGGGGCAGGACCTCGGTATCCGTCTCCGACTTGAAAACGTGGCCTTTCTCCTCCAGCCACTCCCGCAAGGGCAGGAAATTCTCAATGATGCCGTTGTGCAACACCGCGAAGCGCCCCGAGCAGTCCGTGTGCGGGTGGGCGTTAACGTCGCAGGGCCGGCCGTGGGTGGCCCAACGGGTGTGGCCGATGCCGGCCGTGGCCGGAAACTCCCGGCCGTTCAAATGCTCGCGCAGGTCCGCCAGGCGCCCCTTCTTCTTTTCCACCAGGATACCGCCGTTTTCCGGCACCGCTACCCCGGCCGAATCGTAGCCCCGGTACTCCAGACGGGCCAGCCCGTCCAGCAGCAGGGGCACCACCGGTCTCTCCCCCGTATAACCGACTATACCGCACATATCTTAAAACCTCCGATTGACGAATTTACCTGAAGAAATACAAATAGCCGGTCACCCCACCGGCTGGCAAAACAACATCAGACAACCCCTGTCCGTGCCAAGGAGTAGATCCGCCACCCGGGACGCCCTTTGTCCCGGCCGTTGCCGGCCGGATTTAACACGTCCCTAACGACTGTGGCCGCCGGAGGGCACCCGCCGAAATCCTCGATTAGCCCTCCCCTCGTCAACCCCGCCTAAACGGGGTCCAGGCGCTTTCTATGCAGTTTTACCCCGTCCCTAGTTTCCGGTCCGCACCACCTCCCGGTCGGTGTTTCTGACAACTTCCACCAACTCCGCCACCACCAGCCGCAGGAGATCCTCGTCCCTGGCCTCCGCCATCACCCGCACCAGCGGTTCGGTGCCGGACGGACGCACCAGCACCCGCCCCTGGCCGGCCAGCACCTCTTCCTGGCGTTCCACGGCCGCGGCGAGAACGCCGCTGGCCATCACGGCCGTCTTGTCGGTCACGGGCACGTTCTCCATCATCTGCGGCAACCGCTCCATCCCCTCCACCAGCGCGTCCAGCGGCCGGCCCAGTTCGGCCACGGCCTTTATGACGTGCAGCATGGTCAGAATGCCGTCCCCGGTCGTGTTGAAGTCCAGGTGGATGATGTGCCCGGACTGTTCGCCGCCGAAGCGCGCCCCGGTATGCAAAAGATCCTCCAGAACGTAGCGGTCCCCCACCCTGGTCTCCCGCACGCTCAAACCGTCCTGGCGGAGCGCCAGGTGCAGGCCGAGGTTGCTCATCACGGTCACCACCACGGTATCCAGGGGCAGAAGGTCCCTCTCCCGAAAGTAGCGGGCCAGGAGGTACATGATCCGGTCGCCGTCCACCAGGCGGCCCCGGCAGTCACAAGCCAGCACCCGGTCGGCGTCCCCGTCCAGGGCGAATCCCAGATCCGCACCGGTCTCCACCACGGTCTTACACAGTTCCTCCGGATGAGTCGACCCGCACCGGCGGTTGATGTTCACTCCGTCCGGACTATCGTTGATGGCGGCCACACCGGAGAGGAAACGTTTCAGCACCGCGGGCGCCGCCAGGAAGGCCGCCCCGTTGGCGCAGTCCACCACAACCTTGAGCCCCGCGGCGGGCACCGGCACGCGCGACGCGGCATAATCCACGTAGCGGGCCACGGCGTCCTCGACGCGGTAGACCCGGCCTATCAGGGAGCCCACCGGCGAGGTCACGCCCGTGAGGCGCTCCGCGATCAGATCCGAGATTTCCTCTTCCAGGTCGTCGGAGAGCTTGTAGCCGTTGGCACCGAAGAACTTGATGCCGTTGTCCTCCACCGGGTTGTGCGAGGCCGAAATTACCGCCCCCGCCACCGCTCCCAGGTCCCGGGTCAGGAAGGCCACCGCGGGCGTGGGCACCACCCCCGCATCCAGGACGTCCATGCCCGCCGACAGGATGCCGGCTTTCAAGGCCGCCTCCAGCATGTCGCCGGAAATGCGGGTGTCCCGGCCGATGACCACCGGTCCCCGGCGGCTCCCCCGGGCCAGCACGTGCGCCCCGGCCCGCCCCAGCATAAAGGCCAGTTCCGCCGTCAGATCATGGTTGGCCACACCGCGTACCCCGTCGGTGCCGAAGATGGTGCTCATCATTCACTCCCTTTGCTGCGGGTCGATAGCGAAAACCATAGATATTATAACGCCGTGACGCCGAACTTGTCAATTTGGGCGTCCCTGATACACCTTATGACGGCGGATGACAGGCGGTGCCTGGAAGCGGAAGGAGAAACCGGAGCGGTTTCACCGCCAACCATGCATGATTACCGCATTTTTGTCGATTTCCCTCAGGAAGATGTCGGGATTATCCTTGATTTGAAGCAGACCGACGGCCCACCGCAAACCCGGAAAACCGGGCCGCAGAAGAGCGAATTACGGTTCCAGCCTACCCGGATCAAACAGGAGGGCCCCCGGCGGAATTTTCCCCGGGGGCCCGTTCAATCCGGCCACTCCAAGCGGATATACCGGCGTTCCCCGGCCAGCCGCTCGAACTGGGCCCGGTCACCCCGCTCCAAAGCGCAATCTATCCGGGTCATGTTGACCCGCAAATACGCCTGCCGGCTCATGACCGGTCCGGCCAGCAG
>JAJYZD010000041.1 GCA_021800315.1 Bacillota bacterium
CATAGACGTCACCGTACCCGGTAAGAAGGACAACCCTTACATCCTGCCGATGGTGGACAACGCCGGGTCGCTGATCCAAAACCGGTTGTGGATCCTGGAATGGGCCGGGGACGGCCGGGGGCCCGCGGTCCTGGCGCAGGCCCTGAACCAGGACCGGGTGGGCGCCGCGGCGGTCGACCGGCCGGAAGTCTTCCGGCCGGCGGCCGGCCGGGAAGACGTCTTGCCGCCGGACGAAGCCTTCCTGGACATCGTCGGGTCCAGTCCGGGAATGGCCAGGGCCAGGGCTTTGGCCCAAAAGGCGGCCGGGACGTCTTCCACCGTGTTGCTGTTGGGCGAGACCGGGACGGGCAAGGAAATCTTCGCCCGCGCCATTCACCGGGCCAGCCCGCGCAAGAAGGGGCCCTTCGTCGCCCTGAACTGCGGTGGGATTACGCCTACCCTGGCGGAGAGCGAATTCTTCGGCTACGAAGACGGCGCCTACACCGGAGCCAAAAAAGGCGGCCAGGCCGGTAAGTTTGAACTGGCCCAGGGGGGCACCATTTTTCTCGACGAGGTCGGCGACCTGCCCCTGTCCCTCCAGACGATCCTGCTGCGGGTGCTGCAGGAGCGCTGCTTTAGCCGGGTGGGCGGCAACAAGTGCGTCACGGTGGATGTGCGGGTAATTGCCGCCACGAACAGGGACCTGGCGCGGGAAGTGGAAGCGGGGAATTTCCGCCGCGACCTGTATTACCGGCTGAACGTGATCGGCATCGAGGTGCCGCCGCTCCGGGAACGGGGCGACGACATTTTCCTCATCGCCGCGGCCTATTTGCGCGGAGTGTCCGGGCGACACCGCCTGGCACCCTCGGTGGAGAGAATCTTCCGCGGCTACCACTGGCCGGGCAACGTACGGGAACTGCACAACGTTCTGGAAAGGGCGGTCGTTCTGGCCGAGGACAGTTACATCCTGCCCCGGCACCTGCCGCCGGAACTGGTTGCGCCCGGCCGGGGCAAGGTCGCCGGCACAAGTTCGCTGAAGTCGCTGGAGGAGCAGACGATCCGCGAAGCCTTCCGCAAATGCCGGGGCAACGTATCGGCGACGGCCAGATTGCTGGGTATCAGCCGCAATACCCTTTACCGCCGGTTGGGATCCAACCTGGCCGGGGGCATCGGCTCTGGGCCGGGATCCTGGCCGGACCCGGGCCGACCGGATTCAAACAGCCGCTTCGACGCCTAGCCGGTGGGCCGGGGCGGTTACCGAAAAGACCGCAACGGGGGGGGCCGCCAGGCCCCCCCCGCGCCGTACAACCACCCGAATGACTGCGGAGGGATGGGGCGCGGCCGTCTTCAATTTCCCGCCGTCTTCAATTTTCCCGACCCCGCTTACAATACGCATCATTGATGACTTGGGGCATCATGGATGATATCGCCCCCATCCAAGGGCAAGATGACCGGGCCGGTCCGGTCTTGGCTGATGACGGCCGGCATCGTTGACCGGCACCGGCGAAGCGGAGGCCTGAATTTTAGCAATGGCACGGTAATTGCACAACTCTTTTCCTAAACCATGGCAACCTTGACCGGATCGGCCCCCGCTGCCGCTTCAATTGAGCGCCACCGGGGTATCCGGCGGGGTGTCCGGCAAAAGGCAGGCAGTATGCACGGTTAACCGGCGGTCTGCTCCCGGGGAGCCGGGCCGGAGGGGCGTCACCGTCAAGGCCTTGGCGCCTTGGTCCGTTCCCCGGTCCGACGGACCGGAGGCGTGGTCCGCCGGGTGGAAAACGATGGGCCGGGAGGTTTTGGGCAATGCGCAGGGTAGCTGTCGCGGGTGTGGGCATGACCAGGTTCGGCCGCTCCGATCTCACCCTGGTGGAGTTGTTTGCCGAGGCCGCCATGGAGGCGGTCAATGCGTCGAATATTAAAGCCCGCGATGTTCAGGCGCTGTTCCTGGGCAACGTGCTGGGCGATTTTGAAGAGGGGCAGTTGAATCTGGCTCCGCTTTGCGCGAACGAACTGGGGATGGCGAACGAGGTTCCCGCCACGCGGGTGGAGGGAGCGTGCGCCTCGGGCGGTGTGGCCATTCGGGAAGCCTTGGCCTGGGTGGCTGCCGGCTTCTACGACATCGTCCTGGCCGGGGGGGTGGAACGGGCCACGGCGATGGACACGCCGCTGGCCACCCGTACTTTCGCCATGAACTCGGACGCCCGGTACGAGGCGAACACCGGGGTTACCTTTCCGGCTGTTTTCGCCATGCTGGCGCGGCTATACGCCCAAACCCACGGCCTGTCCCTCCAAACCCTCAAAGAGCAAATGGCCCTGGTCGCGGTCAAAAATCACAGGCATGGCGCCAGGAACCCGCTGGCCCAGTTTCAGAAGGAAATCACGGTGGAAATGGTGCTACAAAGCGCCATGGTGGCCGATCCGTTGCAACTTTTTGACTGCTGTCCTTTCACCGACGGAGCGGCGGCCCTGGTGCTCGCCTCCGAGGATGTAATCACCCGGCTCACGGATAAACCGGTTTACATCCTGGGAGTGGGTCAGGGTTCCAACGGGGCCCTGATCCGGCAGAAGAACCCGGCCAGGATCCGGGCGCGGGAGGCCGCCGCCGGCCAGGCGTTCCGCATGGCCGGGCTGAAGCCCTCGGACGTCGATGTGGTGGAACTCCACGATTGCTTTACCATAGCCGAAATACTGGCCAGCGAAGCGATGGGCTTCTTCCCGTACGGAGAGGGCGGCCGGGCCGTGGAAAAGGGGGAAACGACCCTGGGCGGCCGCCTGCCGGTCAATCCGTCCGGGGGGCTGAAGGCCAAGGGCCATCCCATCGGCGCTACGGGCGTTGCGCAGGCCTGTGAGATCGTCCGGCAGCTCAGGGGCGAATGCGGCGAGCGGCAGGTTGAAGGTGCCAGGATCGGCATGAGCGACACCCTGGGCGGGGACCTGGCCACCGTGGTCGATATCATTTACGGCGTTTAGGGAGGTGGAAACCCTTGGCTTACCCATTAACGGGGCGGCAATTTTACGAGGGCTTGAAACAAGGCCGGCTCCTGGGTCTAAAGTGCGAAGAATGCGGCGCTCACACCGCTCCGCCGAAAATGGCCTGCGCGGAATGCGGTTCGGTCTCGGTTACGGTGACCGGGCTTTCCGGCCGCGGCGTGCTCCGGACGTTTACCGTCGTCCGCGTCGCGCCGGAGGGCTTCCAGGCTCCCTATATCGTGGCCGTGTCCGAATTGGCAGAAGGACCGTGGCTGATGGGTAACCTGGAGGGCGTCGCCGCGGACCAGGCGGACGAGAGTCTTATGGGCCGGCAGGTGCGCGTCGGTTACCGGATTCTCCCGCCCCTGGACTATGCCGCCGGTGAAGTTGTAACCATTACTTTTTCCCTGGAGTAGGCGGAAAAATTCATTGGAACGGAGGCCGGGGAGATGGAGATAAAGGGTTTGGTCGCCGTGGTGACGGGCGGGGCGTCCGGCCTGGGCGAGGCTACCGTACGCGGTTTCGTCGGCCGGGGCGCCTGCGCGGTGATTTTGGACACGGCCGCGGAAAAGGGCCGCCGGTTAGCGGCCGAACTGGGAGCGGAGGCCCTTTTCGCCGCCGCCGACGTGACCAGCGAGGAAAGTGTCAACCAGGCTTTGGACTCGGCCGTGGCAAAGTTCGGTGCCATCCATGTTACGGTCAACTGCGCCGGCGTGGCCCCCGGGCAGAAGGTCCTGGGCCGGGGCGGCCCCACGCCGCTCGACCCGTTCGAGAAGGCCGTCCGCATCAACCTGATCGGGTCTTACAACGTCCTGCGTCTTGCCGCCGGCCGCATGGTGCGCAACACGCCCAACGGGGATGGCGAGCGGGGAGTGATCATCAACACGGCGTCGGTGGCCGCCTTCGAGGGGCAGATCGGCCAGGCCGCCTACAGCGCGTCCAAAGGCGGTATCGTCGGGATGGTCCTGCCCGTAGCCCGGGAACTGGCCGCCCACGGCATCCGCGTCCTCGCCATCGCGCCGGGCGTGATGGAAACGCCCATGGTCGCGGGCATGCCGGACAACGTGCGCGAGTCCCTGGGGACCATGACGCCCTTCCCGCCCCGTTTCGGCCGGCCGGCCGAGTACGCCGCGCTGGTGCAGGCCATCGTCGAAAATCCCTACCTTAACGGTACGACCATCCGCCTGGACGGGGCCATCCGGATGCAGCCGAAATAGATTCGGGCCGTCCCGCCCCGGGCCGGCGTAAAGGGGGAAGCGCAATGCGGGTGTTGTTGATCGGTCAGGACCGGTTCGGCCGGGATTGTCTGCAAAATCTGGTGGGCCAGGGAGAACAAGTGGTCGGCGTGATTACGGTTCCCGAGGGCAAAAAGCCCAACCCCTTGCAGGAATCGGCGGTGGAACAGGGTTTGCCGTTGATCATGCCCGCACGCCTTAAGGATGAGGGGATCGTCGAATGGGCCGCCGGCCTGGGGGCGGAGTTGGCGGTGCTGGCGTACGTGACCGGTTTCGTGCCCGCCGGGATGATCCGTCTTTTCCCGCGCGGGGCCATAAACTACCATCCCTCGCTTTTGCCTGGGTACCGGGGCGGGAGCGCCATCGCCCGGGCTATAATCGCCGGTGAGAAGGAGACGGGGGTAACCGTTCACTACATCGACGAAGGGGTGGACACCGGCGACATCATCTTGCAGCAGAGCGTGCCCATCTCCCCGGTAGACAACACGGTCACCCTTTATTTTGACAAACTGTACCCGCTGGGCCTCGCCCTTTTGTCCGAAGCCGTGCGCCTGATCGGCGCGGGCCGGGCCCCGCGCATCCCCCAGGATGAACGGCTGGCGTCCTTCCACCCGGTGTTGAAGGAGGCGGATGCCCGTATCGACTGGCGTCAGGCGGCGGGACGGATCCACGACCTGGTCCGGGGGGCCATGCCTTCTCCCGGTGCCGGCACTACGTTCCGGGGTGAAAAAGTGGTGATTTATGAAGCGGCCGGCCCGGCGGAGGGGGGCTCCGGTGCCGCGCCGGGGCGGATTCAGGCCCTGGGCGGGGACGGCTTGCTCGTGGGCACGGGGCGGGGTGATCTGCTCGTGCGAAAAGTGGTATGGCGGGGTCGCCGGGTGGCGGCTCCGGAATTCGCCGGCTCCAGCGCCCTGCAGGTGGGCGAGGCCTTCGTATAAACAGCCGCCGGGGCGGCTTCCGAACGACGGATGTCCGGCCCGCAAGGCCCTGAATGAGAGGCGTGGTAACGGGCTATGGAAGAAAAAAAGAAAAAGCGGTCCTCGGCCAAGACGTTGCAAACCGCCCGCGAGGCAGGTTACTTCGGCAAAAAAATGTTGGCCCGGACGCGTAGCGCCGTGGAAGCGGGTCAGCCGGTGGGCTGGGCGATGGTGGAATGGTGGCTGGGCGCGACCATCGCCAAAGCCATGGGGGTGGAAATGGTCTTCCCGGAAAACTACGGTGCTTTTTGCGCCGCGTCCCGCACGGCCGAAGCCAACCTGGACTATTCGGAAAGCGACGGCTTTCCGTCCACCCTTTGCGGTTACGCCCGCAACTGCCTGGGCTACACGCGCAGGCTCAAGGAAAACGGCTTCGTCATTCCCGCGGACGCCACCGGCGGGGGCATGCCCAAACCGGATTTCCTCCTGGCCTGCGGGGCGGCCTGCGACGCGCGTTACAAGTGGTTCCAGGCGCTGGGCCGTTACCTGGATGTACCCGTGTGGCTGCTGGAGTTTCCCCAAACCGGGTCCCGTGAATATTTTCTGCCCGGGAACAAGGAAGAAAACATCCGGTTCATGGTGGGCGAGCTGCGTTCCTTCGTGTCCTTCCTGGAAAGCCTCCTGGGCCGCAAAATGGATTGGGACGCGCTGGCGGAGCGGCTGGACATATTGTTCAAGACGCACGCTCTGGCGCACGCCGTGGACCGCCTGCGTCTGGCCGTGCCCAGCCCGGCCATGAGCACCGATTTCTGGGCCCTCATGATCCCGCACCTCTATCTGCCGGATGATCCGGAAACGCTGGCTTTTTACGGGCGGGTGTACGACGAGGTGAAATACAAGGTCGACCACAACATAGGCGCCGTTCCCAACGAGCGTTACCGCATGATGTTTGCCGAGTTGCCGCCGTGGCACACCCTCGGTTTCTTCGACGAGGTGGCCGAAAGACACGGCGTGGCCTTTGCTTTCGAGAGCTGGAACTACCATGTTCCGCCCCCGCTGCCGGCCGGGGAAAAGGAAGGGATCGGCGACCCGCTGGAGTTGATCGCCCGATACTCCTACCATAAGTTTCACCACGGCGCGGACGCGGGCGTGAAGTACGGAGTCGACCCGATCATCTTCACCGCGCCCTACCTGGAATACGTCCAGGATTACCGGATCGACGGACTCATGTGCCATCCGCTGGTGTCCTGCCGTCCGGCCACCTATACCCTGATGCATTTGCGCAACGTCCTCCTGGAAAAGTTTAAGGTGCCTTCGGTCGTAGTCGAGGGTGACATTGTCGACATGCGCGTGTTCAACGAGGAAGAGGCCCATGCCAAAATGGACGCGTTTATCGAAACTATGGACTACCACCGGGAATTGAGGCGAAAAGAAGGTCTAAACTGGTAGGAGCGAAAGGCGGGTCGGGCATGGCCGAAGAAAAGGGCCTGAGGCGGGCGGCGGAAATCTACGCCGACCGGTTCCGGGCGGCCAGGGAACTTAAGGAAAAAGGACATAAGATCGCCGGCTATTTTTGTTGTTACGTACCCGTGGAATTGCTATCCGCGGCGGGCTTCGTCCCCATGCGCATTCTCGGCGATATGGGCGAGCCCGTAACGGTGGCGGATACCTACCTGCCCACCATGATGTGCCCCTTTTTCCGCAGTTGCCTGGACCTCGGCCTCAAGGGCAGGTATGATTTCCTGGACGCTTTTGTCGGCGTTCACGCCTGCGACGGCGCGGAAAGGGTAAGCGCGGTCTGGCGTTCGTATCTGCAATACCCCTGTGTTTTTTACCTGGACACCCCTCATACGGCCCATGATCATGCGCTGGTCTTTTTCCAGAAGCAATTGGGCTACCTTCAGGCTGTCCTGGAGGAACATACCGGCCGAAAGATATCCGGCGCCGCGGTAAAGGAACAAATCAGCCTGTACAACAGGCAAAGACGGTTGGTGCGCGAGCTTTACAAACTGAGGCAGGTCGATCCGCCGCCGGTTTCGGGCACCGAGGTGCTGCAGGTGGCGGTTGCGCTGCTGCAATTGCCGGTGCAGGAGGGCAACCGGTTGGTGGAAGACGTTATCGCGGAAGTTAAGGCCAGGCGGCCCGGCCCGGCGCCGAAAAAATCGCGGCTCCTGGTTTCGGGGTGTTTGATTGACAACATCGCCATCACCGGGCTGATTGAAGAATGCGGCCTGCGGGTGGTGATGGACGACACGGCCATCGGCAGCCGTACGTTCGGGCACGACGTCGAACCCACCCCGGACCCGCTCAAGGGTTTGGCCGACCGTTACCTGGCTAAAATCGTCTGCCCGCGGACCTTCCGGGAAACCGGGAAGAGCAGGGCGGAGGATCTGGAGCAGAGGTACGCTTACCTGAAGAGCTTCATTCAAGACTGGAAGGTGGACGGCGTTTACCTTAACCTGATCCGGAACTGCGATATCCACGGCTATGAGATCCCCGAGCTTAAGCATTACCTGGAGGGATTGGGGGTACCGGTTCTGGCCGTCGAACAGGATTATTCCACCGCCGGTCTCGCTCCCTTGCGGACCAGGTTCCAGGCGTTCGCGGAAACGATGGAAATCGATTGAATAGGGGGAATACCGGCATGGAGTACACGGCAATCATCCTGTCCAGGGAAAACGGCGTCGGACTGATCCAATTGAACCGGCCCTCCAAACTGAACGCCCTTAACGAAACGCTCCTGGCGGAACTGAAGGCGGCGCTGGTAGACCTGGCCGCCGCCGGCGACGTCAAGGCGGTGGTCCTCTACGGCGGGGAAAAGCTCTTCGGCGCCGGGGCGGATCTGAAGATGATCACGGCCCGGGCCGCTTCGACCGTGGAGGCCCATCTCTTCTTCGGCCGGGAACTCGGCCCGGTCTACGGGCAGTTATCCGACATGGGTAAGCCGGTAATAGCCGCCGTCGACGGCTACGCCTTGGGCGGCGCCTGCGAACTGGCCCTGGCCTGCGACTTGCGTGTCGCCGGCGAAACGGCGGTCTTCGGCCTGCCCGAGGTCAACCTGGGGCTTTTGCCGGGCGGTGGCGGCACCCAGCGTTTGCCCAGGCTGGTCGGCCCGACTCGGGCCAAGGAAATGCTTTTTACCGGGGAAAGCATAGACGCGCAGGAAGCCTACCGCATCGGCCTCGTCAACAAGGTCGTACCCGCCGGCAAGGTCCTGGAAGAAGCTCTGGCCCTGGCAGAGAAGATCGCCCGAAAGCCCGCCTTCGCGGTCCGGATGATCAAGAGCGCGGTCGATACGGGCGCGGCCCTGCCGCTCGACGCCGCCTTGCGGTATGAAGGCCGCTGTTTCGAGATGCTGTTCTCGACCGCTGACGCCCGGGAGGGCGTCAGCGCCTTCCTGGACAGGCGTAAACCGCGTTTTTCGGACCGGTAGCCGGCCAAAAGAGCCATGGTGCCGCGGCGGATATTCGGTGGGGGGAAGGAACGTTATGTTTTTTGCCGGCATCGACATTGGTTCGACCATAACCAAGATCGTCATCCGGGAAGACGGCGGCCGGCAGGTCGCCCTGGTCAGACCGACGGGGGCCGGGCACCGCCGGCTGGCGGACAGGGTCATGGAGGAGGCTTTGGAACAGGCCGGCCTGACTTTCGACCGGATCGCCTTTGTCGTCGCCACCGGGTACGGCAGGGTCAACGTACCTTTCGCCGACGCCCAGCTCAGCGAGATAACCTGTCACATGAAAGGCGTAAACCGGCTTTTCCCCGGGGTCCGGACCATTATCGACATCGGAGGGCAGGACAGCAAAGGCATCAAGGTGGTCAACGGCAAGATAGGCTCCTTCGTCATGAACGACAAATGCGCCGCCGGAACGGGCCGGTTTTTGGAGGTCATGGCCGATTCGCTGGGGCTCGGCCTGGAGGAGACGGGCGAGATGGCCCTTGTCTCGCGGAGCCCTGTGAGCATGACCCGAATTTGCACCGCCTACGTCGGGCAGGAGATCGTGTTGCGCATGTCGGAGGGAGTGCCGCTGGAAGACATCGTGGCCGGTGTCCACCAGGCTCTCTGCGGCCGGATCTGTTCCATGGTCAACAAGATCGGCATCGAAAAGGAGGTCGTGTTGACCGGGGGCGGGGCCAAAAACCCCGGCGTGGTCAAGTACATGGAGAAGATCATCGGCTTTCCCCTTCTCCGGCCGGCCGAACCCCTGCTGACCGGGGCGTTGGGGGCTTCCCTGGCCGCGCAGGACCTCTGGCGGAAGGCCGCCGCCGAAGGAAGGGCGGCGTCGCCCCGGGAACGGACCCTGGCGCCCGTTTCCTTTTTTCAGTAATGAGCCGCGTCCGGCCGGGAGCGGAAAAGCCAGGGAGGAAGGGGGTTGCCAATGGCCGTTTTAGCGGGCTTGGACGTCGGTTCCCTTCTCGCGAAAGCCGTCATTCTGGATGAGGCCGAGGGCATCCTGGCGCACAGTGTCAGGCTGGTCGCCGGCAACTTTCAAACCGCCGCCAGGGACGTACTGAACGCAGCCCTGGACAACTGCGGCCTTACGGCCGGCACGGTGGCGTCCCTGGGTACAACCGGCCTGGGAGCCGGCTTTGTAAACGGCCCCTCGCTGAGAAATACCGAGATATCATGCCAGGCCAGAGGTGTTCATTATCTCTTGCCCCGGGCCGGAAGTGTGATTGAGATAGGCGATCAGTCGACGCGGGTTATCAGGTTGACCGGGCAGGGCAAGGTCGCCGACTGTGTGATCAGCGACAAGTGCGCCATGGGGAGCGGCCGGGTCCTGCAGGTCATCGCCAGGGTTCTGCGCATCACCCTGGAGGAGATGGGAGGATTGTCGCAAGAAGCCACCCGGCCGGTGTCCTTCAGCACCGGTTGCTCGGTTTTCGTCGAGACGGAGGTCATCTCCCGGATAGCCGAAGGCGCCGGGGTGGCGGATATAGTGGGCGGCCTGCACCGGGCGATGGCGGTCAAGATCGGCGGCATGGCGGATAAAGCGCGACTGGAGGGCGATATCGCGGCCGCCGGCGGCGGAGCGTGTGATCCGGGACTGGTGAAAATGCTGGAGAAGGTGATCGGCCAAAAAGTCCTGGTGGTCGACCGGCCGCTCCTTACCGGGGCCGTCGGCGCCGCTTTGATGGCCGCCGAAAGCCGGGGCAGGGGCTGAGCGCCGGCCGGGCCCGCGCAAGCCCGCCCGCCGGACAAGGGCGACCGGGAAAAGGGGGATGGTACCGTGGCGGGGGAATATCCCGATCGTCCCGTGGCGGCCGTAAGTATGCTTTTGGAGCGGCAGGGCCGGGTTCTCCTGGTCCGGCGCCGCTTGCCGCCGGCGGCGGGATTATGGGCTTTGCCCGGCGGGAAGGTGGAACTGGGGGAGACGGTAGCGGAAGCCGCCGTCAGGGAGGTACGGGAAGAGTGCGGGGTGGAGGCGCGGGTCCGGGAGGTCCTGACGGTTGTGGACATCCTGGACCGGGAACCGGGGCGCATCCGCTACCACTACGTGCTAGTGGTCTGCCGGGGTGTCTACCTGGCCGGCGAGCCCGCGCCTTCCGCCGAAGCGGCCGACGCCCGCTGGGTCGCGCCGGCGGAGGCGGCCGAACTTTCCTTAACGGAAAAGGTTTGGGAAGTAATCAGGCGCTATGCCGGAGAAAGTCGGGCCGCCGGGCGCCCGGACCCGCGCGGCAGGTGAAGTTCAGGGCATGGTACGCGGCCTTCGGGCCGCTTTTTTGTCGCCGAATCGCCGGCGGCAGGTTTGAATGATGATATTGGAGCGTGACTACGCATTGGCTTCCAACGGGAAAAGAAGGTTGTTCAAACTGCTTCGTCTTTGCACAACCCCTTCTCCGGGCGGTCGGTTGCGGTGGGTGAACGGCTGATAACCTGTGTTCGTCCGTCGGCTTTAGGGATTGGGAAATAAATAACTTGCTCAATTCAGGAACAACCCGGTGCGTCCAACGGCTACCGGCGTTTTTTGCCGCGCCTCTCTCCATCAGGGAAATCAAAGGTGGCACAGTTATTGCGAAAGCATTACCAGGGCGCAAGGCATCAATGGTCTTTCCCCGGATAATTTTGGGTAAAGCTCCGACCCTGCTTACAACGAGCATCATTGATGGGTTCGGGCATCACCGGCGGTATCGCCGCAAACAAAAGGAACGACGACTGGAGCGGTCCGGCTGCGGCTGATGACGGTCAGCATCGTTGAAGGATACAGATGAGCACAGCTGTCTGAATTTTCCCAATGGCACGGTAATTGCAGCTAACTTCTGCCGGGGAATGTCCTGTATGGACAATTGGAACCATGGCTGAATAAGCCGCCCCTTGTGCTTCATTAGCGGTAAGTGATTTACATAAAGGAGGGGGTGTTCTATTAACATTTTGCATGTTTTCAGCCAATAATCCGCATAATAAAAAGGAGGGTGCTTGTTTATGCCGCAATTGGGTATCGAATTTGATAAGGAAGCACAGGCGAAATTACCCGTGCCGCTGGGACAAAGGGAACTCTTTCCGAGCGTAGGCTCGTACATTGCCGAAGTGCTCAAGGAACAGGGAGTAACCATTGCTTTCGGGGTCCCGGGAGGGCACATCTGGCATTTTATCGATCCCATATCCCGGATAGGAATCAAACTGGTTGTCTTCGCCCACGAACAAACCGCGGTGTATGCCGGCGAGGCTTACGCCCAGGTGACCGGCAAGCCGGCCGTCTGCTTCGGTACGGTGGGTCCGGGCACCGGCAACTCGTTCTCGGCCGTCCAGCAGGCCTGGCTCTCCAATTCACCGATAATCTACCTGGCCGGCGGGATGGAGGTTGAACACGACGGTCTCTTCAACACCATCCAGGAGAGTTACGCCTACCGGTTTTTTGAGCACGTCACCAAGTGGGCCACCAGGGTGACCTATCCCCACATGGTCAAGCAATTCCTGACCCGCGGTTTCAAGATCGCCCAGGCGGCGCCGAAGGCGCCGGTAGCCTTCGAACTGGGCATCGACTGCCTGTTCACGAAGGACGAGATGCGCCAGCATTACTGGGGCGGTTTTTTCCCGCAGCACGGCGACTACCTGCCCAACTGGCGGGGCGAGGACACCGCCCGGCCGCTGGTCAGCGCCGCCGATCCCGAAGCGGTGGCCCGGGCGGCCCAGGCGATCATGGCGGCCAAACACCCGCTCATGATCATCGGCGACCAGCCGGCTTGGGACAAAGCCGGTCCGGAAATGGAAGAGTTCGTCAACCTGACGAAGATGCCTTTCACCACCAGGCGTTTGGGCCGGGCCGTCATTTCCGAAAAACATCCCAACTCCCACCGGGGCATGCCGCCGTTCCGCAGGGACATCGACCTGATCATCAGCGGCGGGTTGAAAGTCGGTTTCTTCGACGGCTACGCCGCCGGCTGGCCGGAAACCATCCAGATTTCCAACGCCGACGAGCAGGTGTGGACCTACGTCAATACCAAGGAAGTGCTGCTCGGCGACAACAAGATCGTCTTCAAGCAACTGAACGACTATATCAAGGCGAACAACCTGCAGGCCCAACTCGGACCGGAACGGGCGGAATGGCTGAAGAAATGCCAGGCCTCCAACGCCGAAGCCGCCGCCAAGCGGAAGGAAAAGGCGTACAAATACGGGCCCGAACACCCCAGGTACAAGGAAAAGAACATCCTGCACTATGGCTATATTTCCCAGGTCATCCGGGAAGTGTGCGACGAGTTGTACGACTCGAAAACGCGGGTCATGATCGACGGCTACACCATGTCCGACTTCGTCATGCCTTACCTGCAGTTTACCCGCCCCGCCTCCTGCATCACGGCCAACGACCAGGCCGGCGTGGGACACGGAGTCGGCCAGGCCATCGGCGCGGCTCTGGGCGACATGGAGAACAACGACCTGGTCCCGGTGCTGGCCCTGATGGGCGATTCGGGCATGATGAACGGCGGCTGGGACGTGGAAGTGGCCGTACGGATGAAGCTGCCCATCGTCTACCTGGTCACCAACAACGGCGGCTGGATGCCCGGTATGAAGTATGTGTGGTACGGGCCGAACTGGGACATTATGGGGGACCAGGACGTCTACGGCAACGAATGGCGCGGCGTCAAGCAGCAGGGGCAGGAACGGCCGATCATCGACTTCGCCAAGTTCGCCGAGTCGATCGGCGCGCACGGCATGCTCTGCAACCGGTCGGAAAAATTCCGGGACCAGTTGAAGGAGGCCTTCGCCATCGCCGAAAAAGGCACGCCGGTGGTCATGGACTGCCACATGGATCAGCAGTTGTGCAACAAAGCCATCACGTCCACGGCCTACTGCCTGATGTATGCGCACATTCCCTACCACGAACTGCCGACCCGGGGCAAGGCGGCCCGGAAACGGTTCCTGGGGCACTGGTTCGACGGCCTCAAGAACGAGCCGGCCCTGCCGTTCCCGGATAGCTGGGAGCCGTTGTCCGAGGACGAATTCGGCTACGAACCCAGAGAGGAAATGTTCAAGTAGTTTGGCTTTTCTTTGGCCCCCTCCGGAACACGGGGGGGGCCGGGAGCCACACTTTTACGGGGGAGTACGTTCATTATGCGAAGTGGATTGCTGGATCCGGCCAGGACGGAGATCGGCTGTACGACGCTCAGCAAGGGCTTGATAATCGAAACGCTCCTCTATCATTACGGCCGGACCGGGTTTCCCGGTTTCATCTACATCGCCCTGGAAGACTGCCTGGCCTGCGACAAGGGGAGCGTGGTCAACATGCTTTACGATAACGAGTCTTCCCAGGCCTTTATCCCGCTGGCCAGAATAGACGAACTCGTCTTAAACATTCCGAATAAAGAGGTTTTTGTGCAATATTGCCGGGAAAAACACGGCGTGACGGACTATAGGGCGGCCGGCCCGGAGACGAAGGACGCTTTATGGAGGGGCTACGACTGGCAGTTTGCCGCCTCTGTGGGCGAAATCAGGATCGAGTGGGAGCAATGAACACTATGCTGGAGACTGTGGCGCAACAGGCCGGCTGCCTGGATTGCGGCTTCTGCCGGTACTTCGTGCAATGTCCGGGGCCAAGCGGTTGTCTGGGCTGCGGCATCTGTATCAAGGGGTGTCCGGCCGGCGTGCGTTTTCTGCGGGCCGACGGGAGGGCCCGTCCGTCGGTGCGGCTGACCATCGACGGCAGGGCCTTCGCCGTGCCGGGGCGGATTACGGTGCAAAAAGCCCTGGAGCTATGCGGGGCGGCCGGGCCGCGCCAGGGCTGCGCCCACGCCTGCCGCAGCGGGGGTTGCTACGAGTGCGCCGTGGTCGTGGACGGCCGGGTGGTCGCGGGTTGTCATACGGCGGTCCGGGAAGGCATGGCGATTACGACCGCGCCTGAAGAAACCGCCGCTCACGCGCCCCTGCGGCTGGTATCCGTCTTCCCGGGCCACCTGCACGCCGCCGTTTCCCTGTTCACCCACGGCTGCAATTTCGGCTGCGCCTTCTGTCATAACTGGGACGTAACTTTTTCTTCCTCGGGCCGGCCGGTGACGCCGCAGGAACTGGTCCGGTGCCTGGGCCGCCTGCCTGGGGCGGACCGGCAGCCGCGGATCGCCGTGTCGGGCGGCGAACCGACTTTGAACCGGCCCTGGCTGATCGAGTTCGTAAGGGCGGTCACCCGGGAGCACCAGGGTGTCCGGCTGCAGGTGGATACCAACGGATCGCTGTTGACCGCGGATTACGTCGACGAACTGCGGGAAGCCGGGATGACCGATATTTCCATCGACATCAAGGCCGCCCGGGTGGACACCTTCCTGGGGGTTACGGGCCTGGAGGACCGGGAGCGGGCCGGCCGGTACCTGGAGACCGCCTGGCGGGCGGTTGAATATATCGCGACGGCGCACCGGGACCGGCTCTACCTCGTGGTGGGTATCCCCTACCATCCCCGCTTCATCTCCCGGGAAGAAGTAGCTGAAATCGGGGAAAAGCTGTCATCCTTCCATGACCGGATGGACGTCAACCTCATCGAGTACCAGCCGGCCTTCCGTATGGCCGGGGAGGCGGACTTGCCGCCGGGGGAACCGGAGGAAGTCCGGGCGGTGCTGGAAGACGCCGGGCTGAAGAAGGTGTGGCTCCAGGCGGGCGACCATGTTCCCCGGGCCACCGATCCCCTGGATCTCTTGACCGGGGCCGGGGAGACGGCGGACTCGAGCTGGTAGGGCCCTGGAAGCGGACCGGGGGCGGAGGCATTCCTCCCGGGGGACAGGGCGGGAGGTGGTTTTCTTGAGGTAGCACGGCAGTACGGCAGGGTTGGTCTGCCGGCCCGGTTGGTCCGGGACGGCGACGGTCGGCGCAAAACCACGGAATAACCAAGCAAATGATAAGGAAGTGAAGAGAGTGAAGAACGCGAATCCAGCTCCGTTTGGGGTAATGGCCTTCGGCCTGGCCTGTCTGGTGGTCGGTGCGCTGTTTGCCGGGTGGTTTGGGGCCTTGAACGCCGGGAACATGTTTGGATCGGGAATCGTAGCGCTCGGCACCGCGTTTATTCAGCTGATCGTTGTTTTTCTGATGATCCGGGGTAACGCCCTGGCGGATTCCGGCCTGTTTTCCATGTTTGGCGCCACTATCTTCGCGTACTTCGCCCACGTATGGATCGTAATCGGCTTCCTCCTCCTGTTCTGGAAAACCGGGGTGGCGGGACCGCTGGCATTCGTGTTACTGTACATGGCCCTGTTTTCGATTGGTTATCTTGTTTACTCCGCCAGGTTGAAGCTCTGGTCGTTTGTCGTTCTGTTCGTCGCCCTGATCATAGCCGGCGGCGCGGGCTTCGCCAGCCTGTTCTACGCGTGGACGGCCGGAAGCACCATCGCCGGCTATATACTGCTGCTCCTGTCGTTGTTGGCCTTGTATATTACCTTTGTTGAACAGCTGAGTCCCGTACTGCCCAAAACCGGGTCCTGAGCCGGAAGGAAAGCGTCCCTTTCCCGGCACCGGGTCAGCCGCCGGGCGGCCCGGTCCACCGGGGGGGGGGCAACAAATTAAGCGGGAGGGTTCGTCTTGGAGGAAGTATTCATCTTGAGCGCCGTACGTACGGCCATTGGGAAATTCGGGGGCAGTCTTTCGGACATACCGGCCTCCGTGCTGGGGACGAAGGTCATCGGTGCCGCCGTGGAAAGGGCCGGTGTGCCGGCGGATGTTGTGGACGAGGTGTTGATGGGGCAGACCCTCCAGGCCGGCCAGGGCCAGAATCCGGCCCGCCAGGCCTCGCTTGCGGCCGGGATTCCCCGGGAAACCCCGGCCATGACCATCAACAAGGTTTGCGGCTCGGGTCTCCGGACCGTGATGATGGGAGCCCAGTTTATCCTGGCCGGCGACGCCGACGTGGTGGTGGCCGGGGGCATGGAGAACATGTCCGCCGCGCCCTTCCTGGCGGCGCGGGCCCGCTGGGGGTACCGGATGGGACATGCCGAACTGGTGGACGCGATGATCAAGGACGGACTCTGGTGCGCCTTCACCGACGTGCATATGGGTATTACCGCCGAAAATATAGCGGAGAGGTATGGGATCAGCCGCCGGGAGCAGGACGAGTTCGCCGCCGCAAGCCAGCAGAAGGCGGGCCGGGCGATTGACGAAGGCAGGTTCCGCGAGGAGATCGTGCCCGTCACGCTACCGCGGGGCAAGGGCGCGCCCCAGGTGTTCGACCAGGACGAGTTTCCGCGGCCCGACGCCACGGCCGACAGCCTGGCCGCTCTGAAGCCGGCCTTCAAAAAGGACGGCACGGTAACGGCGGGCAACGCCTCGGGCATCAACGACGCGGCCGCGGCCGTGGTACTGTGCCGGGGGAGCCGGGCGCGCGAGCTAGGCGTAAAACCGCTGGCCGTCATCCGGGGATACGCCGCCGCCGGCGTCGATCCGGCCTACATGGGACTGGGGCCCGTTCCGGCGACCCGCAAAGCCCTGGTCAAGGCCGGCCTGGGCCACGGCGACCTCGGCCTGGTGGAGGCCAACGAAGCCTTTGCGGCCCAGGCCTTAGCCGTCATGCGCGATCTCGGCCTGGATCCCGCCTGCACCAACGTCAACGGCGGCGCCATCGCCCTGGGCCACCCTATAGGCGCAAGCGGCACCCGGATCCTGGTGACCCTGGTGCATGAGATGAAGAGACGCGGCGTGCGCCATGGGCTGGCCACCCTCTGTATCGGCGGCGGGCAGGGCGTGGCCGTGGTGGTTGAGAGTTGCTGAAACCGCCGGCCGCCCGGCCGGGGGGTGGGGGAAGGTGAACGGGGGCCCGCGCATCGGCCTGGCCGGTGAGGCCCGCACCAGGGTAGGGGAGAAGAATATCGCCTCGTCCGGTTACAAACAGGGGCCGCTACCTGTTTTCGCCACCCCGGCCATGGTGGCCCTGATGGAAAAAGCGGCCCTGCGGGCGGTGGAGGGTTATCTTGCGCCCGCCGAAATAGCGGTGGGCAGCATGGTCCAGGTCAGGCACTTCCGGGCGACCCCGCCGGGCATGGAAGTGGTGGCGACGGCGAAACTGGTGGAGGTTTGCGGAACGAGGCTGCTGTTTGAGGTGGAGGCCTTCAATGAAAAGGAGAAAATCGGTGGGGGCCTCCACGAACGGATCGTGGTCCCGGCCGGGGAATTCGTCGCCAAGAGCGCGTCAAAGGCGGAGTTCACGCAGCCAAAGATAGGAAAACCGGGGTCGTGAAATATGGATCTTTTTAGTCGTTATCAGTATGTCCATGTAGAGAGCATCGCGCCGAAAGAACTGGTGGTTTCCGGCAACTTTATGGATAAACATCACGAAATCCACCTGCGGTTGAGCATCGCCCTGCCCGGTTTGAAGATCAGCGAAGCCGGCGGGCGGTTTGTCCGCTGTCCGTACGAGCGTTGCCAGGCCGCGGCGGCCAACCTGGGGAAACTCACCGGGCTGACGGTGGGACCGGGGGTAAAGAAAAAGATCAGGGAGGCGCTGGGCGGTTGCGGGGGGTGCGTTCACCTGGTGGAACTGGCCGCCGGGATGACGTCGGCGGTCCTGCAAGCCTACTTTGAGCTGTTGTTTCGGTCCAAAACGCCGGAGGAGATCGAAGAATTGAAAAGGCGTTTATTAACCGGCAGTTGCGTCGGTTACCCGGGGGAGTCCGGGGCAAGGGCTTAGGAGGAAAAGACCGGAGAGGGAATGGAGGAACGTTTCCGTGGGGCGGCGGTTGACCAATGCCAGGGAGGTCGACCTGGCGGCGTACCTGCGCCGCGTCGGCTTCGACCTGGAGGCGAAGGGAAAGGCGAATTGGCGGGTGGTCGGCCACGACGGATTGACCGTTCGGGGCAGTCATTGGCGGGAATTCAGGGCCGGGGGCCGGGGCCGGGTCGGCAATTCCCTCGATTTTCTGGTTACGATGCTGGGCCTGGATCCGCAGACGGCCGCGCGGGACCTGCTGGTCGGGTATGACGGGGCGGGTGACGCGGGGGAATTCCCGGTTCCGCCTCCGGGATCCCCGGACCGCGTCCCGGCGCCGGATACCGGTTAGGCGGCAATGATCAACGGACGGTGAGGGGGATTCTCTTGAACAGCGTGGCCAAGGTCAGGGATGTCATGACGGCGGATCCCATCCGCATCGATCACCAGGTGTCCCTGCAGGAAGCGACGCGGATCATGATCGAAAAGCGGATCGACGGTCTGCCCGTTGTGGACGGTCAAGGGCGTCTGGTCGGCATTTTTACCAAGACCCACGCTTTCCGGGCGTTGGGAATGGATATTAAGACGCCGGTCGG
>JAJYZD010000042.1 GCA_021800315.1 Bacillota bacterium
GACTCCGCCAGGGCCTGGGCCGTGGCCTCCGGTTCGGTGGTGGCGGCGGGGCAGGTTAGCACCAGCATGGCGTCCACGTTCCCGTCGGCCAGCACGGCGGCGAAAGCCCGGCGGTAGCGGTCGGCCCCGGCGTCGCCGAGGACGTCCACCGGGTTGTAGACGTTGCTTTCAGCCGGCAGAAAGCCGCGCAGGGCTTCGATGGTCGGAGTGGTAAAGCGGGCCATGGCGAGGCCCTCTTTCTCTATGCAGTCCGTGGCCACGATGCCGGGGCCGCCGGAGTTGGTGACCACCGCCACCCGTTTGCCGGCCGGCACCGGCTGGGTGGCGAAAACGTAGGCCAGGTCGAAAAGTTCGGCCATGCTGCCGGCCCGGATGATCCCGCAGTGGCGGAAGGCGGCCGCATAGGCCAGGTCGCTGCCGGCCAGGGCGCCGGTGTGGGAGGAGGCCGCCTGGGCCCCGGCCTGGCTGATGCCGGACTTCAGGATGATGATCGGTTTGACGCGGGAGGCTTCGCGGGCCGCCTCGATAAAACGCGGACCGTCGGCCACGTCCTCGATGTAGCAGAGAATGACCCTGGTCTCCGGATCCCGGGCCGCCTCCCCTATGAAGTCGGCCTCGTTCAGGTCGGCCTTGTTGCCCAGGCTGACGAAACGGGAAAATCCCAGACCGGCATGGAAACTCCAGTCCAGGATGGCCACCACGAAGGCGCCGCTCTGGGAGATGAAGGCGATCCTGCCCGGACGGGGGAAGGAACCGGCAAAGGAGGCGTTCAGCGGCGTGTGGGTGTCCATCACCCCCACGCAGTTGGGACCGACCAGACGCACACCATGGGTCCGGCAGATGTCCAGCAGTTCCTTTTCCTTCGCCAGGCCTTCCCGTCCGGTCTCCTTGAAACCGGCGGTCACCACCACGAGGTACCGGATGCCCGCCGTCGCGCACTCCAGGGCCACCCGGGCCGCGGCCTGTACCGGCACGGCCACCACCGCCACCTCGGGTACCCGGGGCAGGTCGGACACGCTGGGAAAGCAGGGCAACCCGGAAAGTTCGTTTTCCCGCGGGTTGACCGGGAAAATCCGGCCGGGAAAACCGCATTTCTGCATATTGCGCAAAATGGCGTGGCCGATTTTAGCCGGGTCTTTTGACGCGCCGACAATAGCGACCGCCTCAGGCTGGAAAAGGCTGGTTAAACTCAATAGATCTCACCGCGATCATTACAACATACCTTTACTTCATTTTTTAACCGCCAGGTCTGATACCTCAGCCTTTCGGACGGCTTCGGCATCCGCTTCGGCATCCGCTTTGGGATACGGTGGTTTAGTTTTCCCTGGTTCGGTCAAGGGCAGTATAGCACGCAACGGGGAAATCCGTCCAGCGCCTGGAATATTTTGAGATTGTTAAAATTAGCCACAATTGTTCGTTATTGAAGCCAATGCCGTGTTTGCCGGCCGGAAAACACGGGAAACCCGGTGCGGGCACACTCTTCTTACCTTTGCCCGGAGGGCACGCAAAAATACGCCTGGGCCCGGGATCGGACTGCGTCAGCCCAGCATGCTCCGGATACCCTGCCAGAGGGCGGCCGCGGCCAGCAGGGACAGGAAAAGACCCAGTTCCTCCAGGCCCAAAAGCCAGGGCGGCCGAATGAAGGAGGGGGCGGATCCGGCCAGGGCCGGCCAGGCCGCTGCGAGCCAGCGGGCGTGGCCCAGGATGAGGGCGGTGTAGAAAACCGCCAGGGTGGACTGGATAAGCCGCCCGACAACGAAAACGGACATCCTCAGGTCGGTTCCGGCGATCATGGTGGCCACCTGGGTGTGCACGCACAGGCCGCTCCAACCCAGCATGACGGCGATGACCAAAAGCTTTTGGGATAAAGCGGCGGACGCGCCGGCGGCCAGTTGACTGCCCATGGTTATTTCAAAAAAACCGCTGGCCAGGGCGGTCAGAAGCTCTCGCGGCAGGTGCAGGGGCGCAAGCGGTCCGGCGAGCCGGCCGGCTAGCCAGCCGATGATGCCCGCGGCGGTAAAGAGGCGGATGAGGACGGCGAAGAGCACGATGAAGCCGCCGATGTTCATCAGGTTTTCAAGGGAGGTTTGCACGGCGTCCCCCAGGATTGTCCCCGGCGGCCGGGTGTCGGCCGCCTGTCTTTCGCGCATGGCGGTCCACGCCCTGGTCAGGATCCGGCCGGACCGGGGGGGACGGACGGGCCTGGCCTCGCTTGTCCCGTAAAAGCGCAAGCCCAAACCCAGGGTGAGGTTGGCCAGGTAATGGGCGCCGAGGATGAGCGGGCCGACCGCCGGGTTGCCGAGCATGCCGACGGCCACCGCGACCAGCATGAACAGGGGGGAGGAATTGTTGGTGAAAGTCATCAGGCGTTCGCCCTCGCAGCGGGTGCAGAGACCATCCCGCCGGAGCCGCGCGGCCAGGAGGGCCCCGATAGGGTAGCCCGAGGTGTATCCGGCGGCCACCACCAGGGAACCCGTCCCGGGTATGTTGAAAACCGGGCGCATTACCGGTTCCAGCAATTCGCCCAGGAAATGCACCACACCCAGGGTCATGAACAACTCGGAGACGATAAAGAAGGGCAGGAGCGACGGAAACACGATATTCCACCAGGCCGAAAGGCCGGCCGTCGCCCCCGCGAACACGGTCGCGGGCCGGGCGATCATTAGTACCGCCAGGAGCATGGCGCAAACCGCCAGGAAAAGACGGCCGCGCGGGCCCCGGTGGACGGTGACGGTAAACGGCATGAAGGATCCCCCCGCGCCCAGGTATACTCTTTCATATTTGGACGGCGGTCCGGGTAGAACGCCAGGGTGATGGGAAACGGAGTGTCCCGGATTTACGGAGGCTGTTGACATGGCAGACGGCCCTCGATATAATATTCTATACCAAAAAGGTAGAGATCAGGGTGGCTGGTGGGCCTTTGCCAGTAAATAGCAGGGATCACTTTCGCTGGTAATATCTACTGGCATAGGAATGAGTATCGAATAATCTCCTGGGTACACGATTAGATTCTGGTTGCAATTTTCATCATTTGATGATAGTATTAGCCAAGGCTGTATGTTCGGTTGTGAAAAAATGGACAGCGAAATATCGGCCAATTGGTATTGTAAAGAGAGTGTGGATTATGCTGACTAAAATCTATGATGGTACGGTAGCTGCCCGTTTCCTTGGGGGGTATAGCAGCTGATTTCGCTATCGTTATAGACAGTCGGCCAAAATTCCGGCGTAAGCCGCCATTGTCGGTCCGGTCCGGCGGGACTTTGCCGCCCAAGACGGACCGGCAGGCCGGGTCAGGGAGAGAGGAGAGGTCATGATGTCTTTTGAATGCAGGGAAGGAGAGCAGGTCGCCGGGGGTGGGCACCCCGGGTCCGGAGCGGCTCTGGTGGTGGGCGGCGGAATTGTGGGAATGCAGTCCGCCCTCGACCTGGCCGAGGCCGGTTTCAAGGTTTACCTGGTGGAGCGGTCTCCGGCCATAGGCGGCAACATGGCCAGGCTGGACAAGACTTTCCCTACCAACGACTGTTCCATGTGCACCATGAGCCCGCGCTTGGTTGAGTGCGGACGTCACGACAACATCGAGATCCTGACCGGGTCGGTTCTTACCGGTCTGGCCGGGGAACCGGGCAATTTTACGGCCTCCGTGATGAAGCAAGCCCGGATGGTCGATCTCGACAAGTGCATCAGTTGCGGGCTTTGCGCCCAGTCCTGCCCCCAGGAACTGCCCAATGAATTCGACCTGGGGCTTTCGGAGCGGTCCGCCATTTACAAACGCTACGCCCAGGCCTTTCCCAACGCCTACGCCATCGACCCGGACCAGTGCCTGGGCTGCGGCGCCTGCCAGGACGCCTGTCCGGCCGACGCCATCGACCTGGAGATGGAGGACGAGGAACTGAACCTGCAGGTGGGAGCGGCCATCCTGACCACCGGGTTTGAACCTTTTGACGCCGCCCGCCTGGGTGAGTTCGGATGGGGGCGCTACCCCAACGTGGTCACCGGGCTGCAGTTCGAACGGATGATCAGCGCTTCCGGGCCTTCCCACGGCCATCTCCAGCGGCCGACCGACGGCGCGCTGCCGGGCCGGGTGGCCTGGCTGCAGTGCGTGGGCTCGCGGGACCGTTCCCGCGGCCAGAGTTGGTGCTCCTCGGTCTGCTGCATGTATGCCACCAAGCAGGCCCTGGTGGTCAAGGAGCACCACCCCGGGATGGATGCCGCCGTATTTTACATCGACATGCGGGCCTTCGGCAAGGACTTCGAGAAATACTGGGAACGGGCCAAGAGGGCGGGGATCCGCTACGAGCGCTCCGTCGTCTCCGGGCTTAAGGAGAAACCGGATACCAGGCAGCTCAAGCTGAGGTACCGCACGCCTGCCGGCGAACTCAAGGAAGAATTCTTCGACATGGTGGTGCTCTCCGTCGGTCTGGCGCCCCCCGAGGGCGCGCGGGAACTGGCCGCCGCGGCCGGGGTGGACCTGGATGAACACGGCTTCATCCGGACCAGCGGCACCTGTCCGACCGGGACCAGCCGGCCCGGGGTTTTCGCCGCCGGGGCGGTGGTGGAGCCTAAAGACATACCCCAGGCGGTGGCCGAGGCGTCCGCGGCGGCGTCGGAAGTGGCCCGCCTCCTGGCGCCGGCCCGGAACAGCATGTCCAAGACCAAACAGTATCCCCCGGAGCGCGATGTGACCGGGGAGGATCCGCGCATCGGTGTCTTCGTCTGCCACTGCGGTCGCAACATCGGCTCGGTGGTGCGCGTTCCCGAAGTGGCGGCCTGCGCCGAAAAACTGGACGGGGTTGTCTGGTCCGAAGAACTCCTTTTCGCCTGCGCCCAGGACAGTATCAAGAAGATCAAGGAGCGCATTCTCGAGCAAGGCTTGAACCGGGTGGTGGTGGCTTCCTGCAGTCCGCGGACCCACCGTCCCCTGTTCCAGGAGACCATGCAGCAGGCCGGCTTGAACTCCCATCTCTTTGAGATGACCAATATCCGGGACCAGTGTTCCTGGGTCCACCAGGACAAGCACGATGAAGCGACCGAAAAAGCCATCGACCTGGTCCGTATGGCCGTGGCCAAGGCGCGTCTATTGGAGCCGGTGCATCACGTGCCGGTCGGGGTGGAGAAAACCGCCCTGGTGGTGGGCGGCGGCCTGGCCGGTCTTACCGCCGCGGCAAACCTGGCCGGACAGGGCTATGCCGTGCACCTCGTGGAGCGCACCGGGGAACTGGGCGGAACGGCGCGGCGCATCCGGCGGGGCCTAAACGGCGAGGATGTCGCCGGTTACCTGGCTTCCCTGGTGGGAAGAATCTCCCAAAACGACTTGGTCGCGGTGCATACCGGGCGGCAGGTGTCTTCCGTCACCGGTTACCGGGGCAACTTCGTCACCACGTTGGACAACGGGGAAGCGATCAAGCACGGCGTGGCCATCCTGGCCACCGGGGGGCAGGCCTACCGTCCCACCGAGTACCTGTACGGTTCGGACGAGCGCGTGCTGACCAGCCTGGAACTGCAGGACAAAATGGATTCCCTGCCGCCGGCCGGCACGGTGGTCTTCGTCCAGTGCACCGGCTCGCGCGAGCCGGGCCGGCCTTACTGCAGCCGCGTCTGCTGCGGCCGGTCGGTGAACGCGGCGCTGGCGCTCAAAGAGCAAAACCCGTCGGCCAGTGTGTACATCCTGTACCGCGATGTCCGGACTTATGGTTTTCTGGAGGAAACCTACGCCCGGGCCCGGGAGGCGGGGATAAACTTCATCCGGTTCGAGCCGGAAGCGAAGCCCGTTGTAACCAGGGACGCGTCCGGCCTCGTGGTGAGCGTGTTCGACCAGGTCCTGCAAAAGGATCTGGAAATCCGGGCCGACCTGGTCTGTCTGGCCGAAGCGGTCCTGCCCGGGGATTCGAACCGGGAACTGGCGCAATTGTTCAAGGTACCGCTCAACGAGGACGGTTTCTTCCTTGAGGCGCACATGAAGCTGCGGCCGGTCGATTTTGCCTCCGAGGGTATTTTCATGGCCGGGGTGGCCCACAGCCCGAAGAACCTGAGCGAAAACATCGCCCAGGCCGGGGCGGCGGCGTCCCGGGCCGGCGGCCTTCTCGCCAAGGATAAGCTGGAATCCCACGGTGTGGTCGCGGTGGTGGATCCGGCGAAATGCGCCGCCTGTCTGACCTGCGTGCGCCTTTGTCCCTACCAGGCGCCGCGGATCAAGGATCACAAGGCCGAGATCGAGGCCGTGGTTTGCCAGGGCTGCGGCAGTTGCGCGGGCGAGTGCCCGAACAAGGCCATCATGCTGCAGAGCTATCACGACGAGATGCAGGTGGCCCTGCTCGACGGTCTATACTCCCCCGCGGTGCGGGAAGCGGAAGAATTGCCCCGGGAGGCGGCCGTCAACTGCGCCTAAACCGGATTGTTTGCCAAAACCCCGGGCCCGCCCCGGGGTTTTTCTGTCGGCTGCGACAATGTCGGCTGCGAAAACGGCTGTTGTGAGCCCAAGTCCCTTCAAAAAGGTTGACACCGTTATTTTTCGGCGTTAAAATTGGTGTTGAAGGGGGGTGAAAGATCTGGCATTCGAAGTATATACTCCACGCAAAGGCGCTCCCAGGCAGGCGAGGACAGCTGTCCGCCGCAAGCCCGGGATCAGAATCTCCAAGTCGTCGCTAGTTTTTAACAAACCGGCCAGGGCCCTTCTGGGTGAGAGGGTGGAACTGGCCTTCGACCGGGAGGAGCGGGTCATCAGGGTGAAGACCGACCCGGCGGGCCTGGCCATAAAGAAGACCAAGCTGTTCGGCAAGGGGTTCTTTAAAACCTTCGGCATCGTGGAGCAGGGTTTTTTTCCGGTGGTGGAAGAGGACGGGACCTTGTATGCACGGCTGTCCTAGGACCCGGGCATCGCGCAAGACGGGGCCGTAGTTTACGAAAAAAGTATAGAATAGGGTTGTTTTAGCCCCGGCGATGTGGTAACATACCAGTAATCCGGGATCACTCCAATTTCTTTTGAAGGAAGGACTGGGCCATGCAGTTGGTGGTTACCCCCAAAGCGCAGGAGGCGCTGAAGGATTTTGTGGCCAAGCGGAATATCATCGACCCCGTCATCAGAATCTATATGCTGGAAGGTGGCTGAGGGGGGCCCAGTTACGGCCTGGCTTTGGACAAGTCAGTTCACGACGAGGACACTTCCTGGGATGTCGACGCCATCAAGTTCGTGGCCGACTCCAGGCTCGCTTCCATGCAGGACAACTTTACCGTCGATTACCAGCGCTCCTGGCTGGGCGGGGAGGATTTCTCGGTTTCCCGGGAACGGGGCGGGGGAAACAACTGCGGATCCTGCAGCTGTTCGTAACCAGGTAACATGCGGTTTTCCGGTCGGGGCGCCCATCGTGGGCGGGCCCGGCCGGTTTGCGTTTTGCCCCCCTTGGTCCCGGTGCCGGCTTTGTTTGGGGAATACGGTGAGTCCTTTGACCGGCATCCCGGGATGACCACCGGCGCTGGGAAAGCCTGTTTACAGCCGTTTTTCCTTGACAAGCGCTTCCACGCCCCTATATAATGAACCAGTGTTTCTCTCGCGGAGGAGTGTTAATGAGGATTGACCTGACCGAAGCCAACCGTACGCCCGGGAGCGTCGGGAGACACGTCCTGGAGGAGCGCATGGGCCCCCTGGAACTGGGGTCGGAAGAGGTAATCCTTCCGGAACCGGTCCGGGCCGAGTTGACCGTAACCGGCTCCGAAGGGATGTTCTGGGTGGAGGGCGGCGTCGCCGCGACGGGTGAATTCAGGTGCAGCCGTTGTCTGGCACCCTTCCGGGTGCCGCTCTCGGCCGAGTTGCAGGAGAAATACCATCCCCGGGGCGCGGCGGCGGACCTTGACGCCGTGTTCCACCATGGTGATTACGTCGACGTTACCCGGGAGGTGCAAAAGGCCCTGCTGCTGGTGTTGCCCATGAAGCCGGTCTGCCGGGCCGATTGTCCGGGCTTGTGTCCCACGTGCGGACGGGATTTGAATGAAGGGCCTTGCGGATGCAGGGACGAGACGGTGGATTCCAGGCTCGCCGCTTTGGCCGGCTTTTTCAAGGACCGATGAAGCGCTCCCGGCCGGGGGCCGAAGATCAAACAAAATTTGAAGGGGGAGAGAGCCTGGTGGCCGGACAGGTTAGCCGGGCGATTAGGGAATGGGTGTACCGAAAGGCAGAATGTCCAAGTGCCGGACCAGGATGCGCCGGTCCATCTGGACCAGGATTGAAACGCCGCAACTGGCCAGATGCCCGCAGTGCCACGAGCTGATATTGCCGCACCGGGTCTGTCCCGCCTGTGGTTACTACAAGGCGAGGGAAGTTGTGAAAGAGAAAGCCAAGGCCAAGGCCAGGAAGTAGGTCCTCACCGTCTGGTCTCCGCCTGGCCGGGCTACCCGCCCCGGGGGCCCACCCGAAGGGTGGGTGCGGGGCCCGTCCCGGAGGGAACCCCCGGTATCCGGGCCCGGTCCCATCATACGGCCGGGATTTTTTTGTTTTCCGTACTTCAAGTCTGTTATATCTATTTTGGTATCAGGTACTAAAAAAGTATAATGGAAGTGAGGGGGGTACTTTATGGCCAAACCGGGCGTCTCGGCCAAAGCCAGCCGGCAGCTGGCCCTGTCCAGGTATCTGGAGAACAATCCCTTGCTGACCGACGAGGAATTGGCCGGTTTCCTGCGGGTCAGCGTGCAGACGGTGAGGCTCGACCGCGGCGAGTTGTCTATTCCGGAACTGCGGGAGCGCCTGAAGAAAATGGCTACGGCGGGCGCTTCCCCGACCGCGGGTACGGCCCGGGAACCGGTCTTCACCTTCGTCCTCCCCGAGCCGGGGGCCCAGTGCCTGCCGGTTCAGACGGTGATAACGCCGGCCATGGTCACCGGTCACGGCGGGTTGAACTGCACCGATTATCTTTTCGTCCTGGCCAACCGGCTGGCCCTTAACCTGGTCAATACGGGGATCAGCATCACCAGGGCGGCCAAGGTCAGTTTCAAGAGGCCGTTGAAAGTGGGGGAAAAAACCATTACCAAGGCGATGGTTAACCAGCAAAAAGGGAATAAGTTTATGGTACGGGTAATGGCCACGGTCCGCGACGAACTGGTTTTTGAGGGAAAGTTCCTTATTTTCGCCCTGTCCGGGGAAGGTGGCGTGGTCAGTTGCGAATAGCCGTCGACGCCATGGGCGGCGACTTCGCGCCCCGGGAAGCCGTTGTCGGCGCCATGGAAGCCATCGATTCTTATGACCTCGAGGTAATCCTGGTCGGGGATGAAGCCACCATCCGGGCGGAAATGGCCGGTTATCCCGGGGGTGGCCGGATAAGCGTGTACCACGCGCCGGAAGTGATCGCCATGCACGAACAGCCCGCCGTGGCGGTGCGGAAAAAGCGCCAGTCCTCGATAGTGGTGGCCGTCGGGCTGGTTAAGACCGGGCAGGCCGCGGGTCTGGTTTCCGCCGGCCACACCGGGGCGGCCATGGCGTCCGCGCTCCTGGGCCTGGGCCGCATCGGCGGTGTGGACCGGCCCGCCATCGCCAGTGTGCTGCCGGGCGAGAAGGGCGGCGTCGTCCTGTTGGACGCCGGGGCCAACGTGGATTGCAAACCCGCCAACCTGGCCCAGTTCGCCCTGATGGGCAGTATCTACGCGGAGAAGATCAGGGGGGTGGAAAACCCCCGGGTCGGACTCTTAAGCGTCGGCGAGGAGGATTGCAAGGGCAACGAATTGACCCTGGCCGCCTTTCCGCTGCTCAAGGGTTTGGACATCAACTTCGCCGGCAACGTGGAAGGGCGGGATATCTTCAACAACCTCGTTGACGTGGTGGTGTGCGACGGTTTTACCGGCAACATCGTCCTGAAAATGTGCGAGGGGCTGGCGGGAACGTTATTCAGAATGACCAGGGCGGAACTCTCGGGAAGCCGTGGCGGAACGGACTACCTACCCGCCGTGGAAGCACTGAACCGGCGTCTTGATTACGCGGAATACGGGGGGGCGCCCCTGCTGGGGGTCAACGGCGTGGTCGTGATCTCGCACGGCAGTTCCCGGGCCAAGGCTTTCAAGAACGCGATCAGGATGGCCGGTGAATCGGTGGACAACGGGTTGGTCCGGGCCATCGGGGCCATGGTGGGGAAACGTTACGACGAGGTGAGTATAGATGCATAAGCGGGTGGGCGGTGCCGGCATATGGGGCTTGGGCCGGTACCTGCCGGAGCGGGTGCTGACCAATGCCGAACTGGAGCGGATGGTGGAAACCAACGACGAATGGATCGTTTCCCGTACCGGCATCAGGGAACGCCGGATCGCCGCCGGGGACCAGACCACCACCGACCTGGCCCTGCCGGCGTCCCGCCAGGCCATGGAGAGGGCCGGGGTGACCCCGGAGGACCTGGATCTGATCATTTTTTGCACCAACAACCCCGATACCGTGATTCCCGCCGCAGGCCCCGTTTTGCAGGGCAAACTGGGAGCCACCCGGGCGGGAGCCTTCGACCTGGTCGCGGGCTGCAGCGGCTATATTTACGGCCTGTCCGTGGCGAGCCAGTTCGCGGCGAGCCGGACCTACCTGACCATCCTGGTGGTCGGGGCGGACATGTTGTCCCGGGTCGTGGACTGGCAGGACCGCACCACCTGCGTCCTGTTCGGCGACGGCGCCGGGGCGGCGGTGGTCCGTCCGGTGCCGGACGGACGGGGGATATTGTCTTTCCGCCTGGCCTGCGACGGGACCAAGGCGGGCGAAATAATCGTACCGGCGGGTGGGGCGAGCCGGCCGGCGACGCACGGGACGGTGGACGCGCGCGAGCACTACCTCCGCATGAACGGCCGGGAAGTGTTCCGCTTCGCCGTGACGGCCTGCGAGAAGGTGGCGCGGGAGGTGCTCGACGCCGCCGCCGTTTCGGCCGAAGACGTGGCGCTGTTCGTTCCCCACCAGGCCAACCTGCGCATCATCGAGAATTCGGCCAGGAGACTGGGCATCGGTATGGACCGGGTCATGGTCAACGTGGACCGCTACGGCAACAGTTCGGCCGCGACCATTCCCGTGGCCCTGGCGGAAGCGGAGGAACAAGGACGCTTGAAGCAGGGTGACCTGGTGCTCCTGGTGGGCTTCGGCGCCGGTCTGACTTACGCCGGCATGGTCATCCGGTGGTAGACGGGGAGTTGTGACGATCATGTCTTTGTATACGCCTCTGTGCGACCTGCTGGGCATCGAATATCCGATTTTCCAGGGCGGGATGGCCTGGGTTTCGGATGCCGCCCTGGCCGCGGCGGTTTCCCGCGCGGGCGCGCTGGGGATCATCGGCAGCGGTTCGGCGGATCCGCAGTGGGTGGCGCGGGAGATAAGGAAAGTCAGAGAGCTTACGGACCGGCCCTTCGGCGTCAACGTCATGCTCATGAACCCGCATGCCGCTGAAATAATGGCGGTGATCAGGGAACTCAAGGTGCCGGTGGTGACCACGGGGGCGGGTAACCCCGGCAAGTACGTGGCCGGGTTGAAAGAAGCCGGCGTCCGCATTTTCCCGGTGGTTTCGGCGGTGGCCCCGGCCAGGCGGCTGGCCCGGAGCGGTGTGGACGGCCTCATAGCCGAAGGCATGGAGTCCGGCGGCCACATCGGTGAACTGGGCACCCTGCCCCTGGTTCCCCAGGTAGTTGACGCGGTGAATGTCCCGGTTGTCGCCGCCGGTGGCATCTTCGACGGCAGGGGGGTGGCGGCCGCGCTGGTCCTGGGGGCCGCGGGCGTGCAGTTGGGCACCCGGTTCATGACGGCGTTGGAGTGTACCATCCATCCCCGGGTCAAGGAGGCCCTGGTCCGCGCTTCCGACCGGGACACGGCGGTTACCGGACGCAGTCTGGGCCATCCCGTCCGGGCGTTGTACAACAGGCTGACCAGGCGGTTTGCCGAGATGGAGGCGGCGGGGGTGCCTAAGGAAGAGATTGAAGAGCTGGGCCGGGGACGCCTGCGGGCGGCGATGGTGGAAGGCGACGTGGAGAATGGCACCATCTGTGCCGGCCAGGTGGCGGGCATGGTCGAAAAGATCCAGCCGGCCGCCGAAATCATCGCGGAACTCGTATCCGGAACCCAAGAGCGTATCCGGCGGCTGGAAGGGGTGGTATAGAGTGCTAGCGTTGGTTTTTCCCGGCCAGGGATCGCAGACCGTGGGCATGGGGCGGTTTTTCTTCGACCGCCATCCGGTGGTGCGGGAGGTGTTCGCCAGGGCCGACGCAGTGCTGGGGATGCCTCTTTCCCACCTGATCCTGGAGGGGCCGGCCTTTGATCTGAACCGCACCGTTAATACCCAGCCGGCCCTTCTGACCGTGGAAACGGCGCTCTCCCGCCTCCTGGCTGAGGAAGGAATCAGGCCGCGGGCCGTGGCGGGGCACAGCCTGGGCGAGTATTCGGCCCTGGTGGCCGCGGGCGCCCTGGACTTCGAAGACGCCCTGCAACTGGTTCAACTGCGCGGCCGTTTGATGGAAGAGGCCGTACCGGACGGCGCCGGGGGTATGGCGGCCGTGGTGGGCCTGGAGGCCGCGGTCATGGAGCGGCTTTGCCGGGAAGCCGGCGGGACGGTGGAACCGGTCAACTACAATTGCCCGGGGCAGGTGGTCCTGGCCGGAGAAAACATTGCTTTGGGCCGGGCCGTGGAACTGGCCGGGGAGGCCGGAGCCAGGCAGTGCGTCCGGCTTAAGGTGAGCGGACCGTTCCATTCCCGCCTGATGCGGCCGGCCGGGGATAAACTGGCCCAGGCCCTTTCCCGGGTGGCCGTCCGCGACCCGCAGGTGCCGGTGGTGACCAACGCGGGGGCCGCCTGGGCGAAAACCGGCCGGGAGGTGCTGGAAGCCCTCGTGGTACAAATGTACAGCCCGGTGCGCTGGGAGGATTCGGTCCGCCTGCTGTTGGAAGCCGGGATCCAGGCCTTCGTGGAGGTGGGCCCGGGGAGGGTGCTGTCGGGCCTGATCAAGAAAATCGACCGGCAAGCCAGGGTCTTCAACATGGAAGACGATTCTTTTTGGGAAAAAGGCCTTGCGGAGTTTAAAGGGGTTGCCTAAAATGTTTCTTGACGGTAAAGTGGCGCTGGTGACCGGGGCTTCCCGGGGCATCGGCCGGACCATCGCCCTGGAACTGGCGAAGAGCGGCGCGGCACTCGCCATCAACTACGCCGCTTCCCGGGAAGGGGCCGAAAACACCGTGGCGGCCATCGCTGCCATGGGAGGGCGGGCGTGTGCCTTGCGGGCCGACGTTTCCGGCTTCCAGGCGGCCCGGGAACTGGTGGAAGAGTGTGTGGCCGCCCTGGGAGGGGTCGATATCCTGGTCAACAACGCCGGTATTACCAGGGACAACCTGATTTTGCGCATGAAGGAGGAGGATTGGGACGCGGTAGTGGATACCAACCTGAAGGGAGCCTTCAACTGCATCCGGTCCGCGGCCAGGTACATGGTGAAAAACCGCTGGGGCCGGATCATCAACATCAGTTCGGTGGCCGGCCTGTCGGGAAACGCCGGGCAGGTCAACTACTCGGCGGCCAAGGCCGGTTTGATCGGCCTGACCAAGGCCATGGCCAAGGAACTGGGTTCCCGGAACATAACGGTGAACGCAGTGGCACCCGGCCTGATCGATACCGACATGACCGGGATTCTGACGGACAAACAGCGGGAAAAAATCAGCAATTCGATCGCTTTGGGCAGGCTGGGACGGCCCGGGGACGTGGCGGCGCTGGTGGCCTTTCTGGCCGGCGACGCGGCGGGTTACATTTCGGGACAGGTCATAGCCGTGGACGGCGGTCTGGTCATTTAAGAGAGGGGGAAAACGAATGTCAATTTTGGACCGGGTTAAAACCATAATTGTCGATCAGCTCGGTGCGGAGGAATCCGAGGTAACCATGGAGGCGTCTTTCGTGGACGACCTGGGGGCGGATTCCCTGGATATCGTGGAACTGGTGATGGCACTGGAAGAGGAGTTCGACCTGGAGATTCCGGACGACGAGGCGGAGAAAATCCGTACCGTCGGGGAAGCCGTGAAATACATCCAGGCCCACCAGTAATGGGGGGGGACAGGCTGCGGGAGGTGCTGTTCTTCTGAAACGGCGCGTTGTGATTACCGGGATGGCGGCTACCACCCCGGTGGGTACGGGTCTCTCCAAATTTTGGGCCGGTTTGAGCGGGGGGAAGAGCGGCATCGGGCCGGTGGAACGCTTTGACGTCTCCAGCCTGAGCACCCGCATCGCCGGAGAGGTCCGGGATTTCGAGCCCCTGGCGTACATTGAGAAAAAAGAACTCCGGCACATGGACCGCTTCACCCAGTTCGCGGTGGTCTGCGCTCATGAAGCGCTCAAGGACGCCGGGGCGGACCCGGCCGACCTGGACCGGGACCGCGTAGGGGTCATCCTGGGCTCCGGCATCGGCGGTTGCGAGACTTTTCAGGAGCAGTGCCGGGTGTTGTTTTCCCGGGGACCGGGCAAGGTGAGCCCGTTCTTCGTGCCGATGATGATCAGTAACATGGGGCCGGGACAGATCACCATCAGCCTGGGGTTCCGGGGCCCCAGCTGGACCACGGTTACGGCCTGCACCTCGAGTTCGAACGCGATCGGCGACGCCGTACGCCTGATCGAGCGGGGCGAGTCCGAACTGGTGATCGCCGGCGGTTCCGAGGCGCCCGTCATCGAGATCTGCCTGGCCGGTTTCTGCTCCATGAAGGCGATGTCCTGTCGCAACGAGGAACCGGAGAAGGCCAGCCGGCCCTTCGACGCCGGACGGGACGGGTTTGTCATCGCCGAAGGAGCCGGCATGCTGATCCTCGAGGAGGAAGGGGCCGCCCGGCGGCGGGGAGCCCGGATCTACGCCGAGATCGCCGGCTACGGCATGTCCAGTGACGCCTTCCACATAGTGGCGCCCGATCCGACCGGTTCGGGGGCGGCCCTGTCCATGCGCCGCGCGCTTACGGACGCCGGTATCACGCCTGAGCAGGTGGACTACATCAATGCCCACGGCACCTCGACTCCCCCGGGGGACATAGCCGAAACCACGGCTGTAAAAACGGTCTTTGGGCAACACGCTTACAAACTGGCGGTAAGCTCGACCAAGTCCATGACCGGCCACCTCCTGGGCGCGGCCGGGGCCGTCGAAGCCATCGCCTGCGTCCTGGCCATCCGGGAGCAGGAAATTCCGCCGACCATCAATTACGAGGAACCGGATCCCGAATGTGATCTCGATTATGTGCCAAACCTGAAGAGGAGCGCCCGGCTTGGATACGTCCTGTCCAACTCCTTCGGGTTCGGCGGGCACAATGCCACTCTTGTTTTCAAGCGTTATTCGCCTTGAGGAGCATCAATCAACACATGCGCAAATGTTGCCGCGATTTCGGCCCGCGCCTTTCGGCCCTCAAAGAGAGACTGGGACTTGCCTGGGCGGATGACTCCCTTTTGCACCTGGCCCTTACCCATAGTTCATACCCTTACGAGAACCGGTCGTCCGGCGGAGACGACAACCAGCGGCTCGAATTTTTGGGCGACGCCGTCCTGGGACTCCTGATCAGCGAATATCTGTACCGGACTTATCCCCGTTATACCGAGGGGGAGTTGACCAAGCTGCGGGCCGCCGTGGTTTGTGAACCGTCCCTGGCTTCGGTGGCCGGTCAGTTGGGACTGGGCGAGTGCCTGAACATGGGCCGGGGCGAGGAACGTTCGGGGGGGCGCCGGCGGCCTTCCATCCTGGCCGATTGCCTGGAGGCCGTTTTGGGGGCCGTCTACCTGACCGGCGGGGCGGCCGAAGCCAAAAGGATCGTGACCGGTTACTTCGTTCCCATGATCGACCAGGTCGTGCAGGGGCACCGGGAGCAGGACTACAAGACGCTGTTGCAGGAAAAACTGCAGCAGAACTCCACCGCTCCGCTCAGCTATACCATAATCAAGGAGGAAGGCCCGGATCACAATAAGGTTTTTACCGCGGCCGTGGTCTACCGCGGCCGGGTCCTGGGCAGCGGCGCCGGGCATTCGAAGAAGCTGGCCGAACAGCAGGCGGCCAGGAGCGCCCTGGCGCAGTTGCAGACCGGGGATGAAGGATTGTCATAGATCCCACGGTTAAAGCCGTGGGCTTGTGGAGGAACTGGCCCGGTTCGACACCCACCTGATGGATAACCCGGATATCTCTGGCGTCGAATACCAGCAGGGTACCCTGGCCGGCTACGAAACCAGGGAGTACCTCCTGCAGAAGTTCGGCCACCTGTGCGCTTATTGTCATGGTGCCTCAGGCGATCTCGTCCTGAACGTGGAGCACGTCGTACCGAAGAACCCTAGCCAGGGGCCCAAAGGCACGGACCGCGTTTCTAACTTGGTCATCGCCTGCAAGACATGCAACGAGGCCAAGGGTAACCTTCAACCGGAGGAGTGGCTGGAGAAGCTACGGACCTCCAAGAAGAAGCTCGATCAGATCCGGGTGACAAATCTGCCGAAGGCCCTCGCGCAGTTGAAGGAGCCACTGAAGGACGCGGCGATGATGAACGCGACTCGGTGGGCGCTTCACCGAAGGCTGAAGGCCCTTGGGTTACCCCTGGAGACGGGCAGTGGCGGGCTGACGAAGTACAACCACACTCAGGTCATGAAATTGCCGAAGACCCATTATTACGATGCGGTCTGCGTGGGGAAAAGCCTTCCGGAAACCGTGGCGGTTTCGTTTATCGAAGTCTACACGGCGACCGGTCGGGGAAACCGGCAGATGGCGGGAGTTGGCAAGTACGGTTTTCCGATCAGACATCGGGAGCGGAAGAAGGTTCACCACGGATTTCAGACTGGCGACTTGGTGGCAGCCGACATCCCAAAGGGCAAATACAAAGGCCGGTGGCAAGGAACGGTAGCTGTCAGGGCAACCGGCTACTTCGACCTTAAGAACGGTGCCGGAAAGCGGATTTGCCAGGGAATAGCGGCAAGGTTTTGTCGTCTGCTGCAGAGAGCCAATGGTTGGCAATACGAAAAAAGGGAGGTGTGTCGCGCTTTTCTCCACGGCTAAAACCGTGGGCTTCCGCGCGACCTTTTTGTGAAATTGTGGGACCGTTTGCGCGACGGTCTGACCAGGACCCGCGACAACCTGACCGGCAAGATCGACGGTCTGGTCTCCCGTCACTCGGCAATCGACGACGACCTGTTCGACGAACTGGAAGAGTTGCTGATCGAGGCCGACATGGGACCCGATACCTCCCTGGCCCTGGTGGACAAGCTCCGGCAAAGGATCCGCCGGGACAGGGTGAAAGATCCGCAACGGGTCCGGGACATCCTCAAGGAGGAAATCGGCGCGCTTTTAGGGGACGAGCCACCCGCCCTGCGGGTGGACGGCTTTTCTCCCGCGGTGGTCCTGGTGGTCGGGGTGAACGGGGCCGGCAAGACGACGACCATCGGCAAGCTGGCCCACCGTTACAAGCGGGAAGGCCGGCGGGTGTTGATCGCCGCGGCGGATACCTTCCGGGCGGCGGCGGCCGAGCAGTTGGCGATCTGGGGGGAGCGCGCCGGGGTGGAACTGATCCGGCACGGTGAAGGCGCGGACCCGGCGGCGGTGGCTTACGACGCCGTGCGGGCGGCCCGGTCGCGCCGGACCGACCTCCTGATCATCGATACCGCGGGACGTCTCCAGACCAAGACGAACCTGATGGAGGAACTGAAGAAGATCGGCCGCGTGGTCGCCCGGGAATGCCCCGGGGCGCCCCACGAAGTTCTGCTGGTGCTGGACGCCACCACCGGCCAAAACGGCGTCAGCCAGGCCAAAGTGTTCAAGGATGCCGTGGCCGTGACCGGGGTGGTGCTGACCAAGCTGGACTCCACGGCCAGGGGCGGGGTGGTGGTATCCATCAGCCGCGACCTGGCCCTGCCGGTGAAACTGGTCGGGGTGGGCGAGGGCATGGAGGACCTCCAGCCTTTCAACGTCCAGGCCTACGTGGACGGTTTGCTGGGCGGGTAACACCGCCCTTTTTGTTTTCAGCCGGCCGTTAATGCTCTTTTTGCGCCGATGATCCCTAGACGGCAACCGGCGTCCCGTTTTCCCCGGTGATACCGGTCCATATTCCAACTCTATGCTCCATGTGGTAATTAGGCCATCCAGCCTGTCACCTAACGGCGTAGCACTGCCGATACGGCACCAGTATGAGTTGAAGACAGCTACGTGTAATATTTGATGGGCAGGTTTGTTATAAAGTAACGCATCTGTGCTCCGGGCAGTAGTACGTAGCCGAGGTAATGGTAGCGTTCGATGAATTTATTCCAGAGGCGGGAGTCGGCTGAACTCCGGATCCCCCTCGCAAGCACAGGTCAGGAACGTTCCTTCTGGTCCCGGGTATTGCCATTTGGGGGGCAGTGGCAAGGGTAAGTACGGGAGGGCGACGAGCGTTGTTGTATTTGTTCCTGGGCGCAGGCAGCACTATGAGCCCGTCACGATGCATGCGCAACAGGACGACCTTGGCGGGTATGACCTTCGGCAGCCCGTCCGGTTTGATCCAGTTGAGTTCGGCACACATAGCGCGGGCAATGGCTTCACGTGTAGGATGGGCCTTGATTAACTCTTGGATCAGGTCCAGTTCCGCCGGAGTAAAGTAGCGGCCACAGTAGCGAACCGTCACGAAGAATCTGCCTTCCAGGCCTTGGCCTCCTCTCCGGTTGCCGGTCCGGGCCGAAAAGGGTTTGTAGCAGCAAGTGTATTTGTCAATCAGTAATATGTGTAGGTATTGACCGGCGGCCTATTTTCTGATATAATTGATCATCATGGAGAAGATGTTCAGCGCAGGAGAGGCAGCCAGGCG
>JAJYZD010000289.1 GCA_021800315.1 Bacillota bacterium
CCTCCCTGTCCACGGCGAGGGCCAAAAGCGCGCTCCGGATATCCTCGGCCACGTCGGAAATGACCATGGCCTGCCACGCCCGGCGGGTATACCTGGTACCCAGACCGCCGTAGCTGTTGCCCGACGAAAGCGTCAGCAGGGCCACGTTGGTGACGCCCATCTTCCGCAGCAGGTTCTCGGTATAGACGTGGTATTGGCCGAAGCGGCACGGATCGGGGGCTTCGGGCATGAAGTACACCACAATGCCCGTATCCCGGGGACCCGCCCCGTTCCCCGGCCCGGCACCCTGTGCGCCCTGTCGGCCCAGGTACCTGAGCAGGCTGCCCACGGTGAGGGCCAGGGGCAGGCATTCCTTGCAGCTGGAATTGGCCCTCCCCAGTTGCAGTTCCGCCTCGGCCGGCGCGTCCAGGGCGACGGCGTCGATGCCGATATGCCGGAAAGCCGCCGCGAAATGACGGGTAGCCAGGTCACCCATCGACGGGACCACGATCCTCACCCTGGGATCTTTGAGGGAGACCATCTCCCCGCCCACCGTTATGATCCTTTTCCTTTTGCCGTCGAATACGGCTACGGCGCCCGCCGCGTCTTCCGGGGCCTTTCCCCCCCGGTAGTTACCGATCACGTCGATAAAAGCGTCGATCCGGGTATCGATGCCGGCGTCGGCGGTGTGGCTGTCCAACTCCAGGGTCAGCGAGGGCTTGTCGCCCATGATGTCCCTGAAGTAACCCACGACGAACGAGTCGGGACCGCAACTGAAGTTGGTGACGAACACCCCGAAAAGCTGCGGGTGCCTGCTCACCATTTTCGCGGCCTTCAGGATCATCTGGCCCATCGACCAGTACATCTTCCGCTGGGGCGTTTCCTCCGCGAACGGCAGGAAGTCGTACGGAATCACCCGGTACCCCCGGGATGTGAATTTCTCGGGTATGCCCATGTTCCCGTCCCGCACCAGGGCATTGTAAGGCCGGCCGAACAGGACGACCGCCTTTCCCCCGGTCTGGGCCAGTTCATCAAGGAACCCGGCCCCCAGCGCCCGGCACCTCTCCCCGAACGCCTCCTGGCTGCCCACGGCCCGCCGGTAGGCGGCCAAAGACCGCTGACGGTCGAACCCCAGCCTGGCTCCGGTCTCTACAAACGACTGGGACGCCCGGTGGAACCCTTGCGAAAAATCGAGAACCGGCGCCAGAATCCGCTCCGGATGGGGGACGTCGAAGGTTGTCCGCAGGTAATAGCTCTCCCCTTGGACGAGGGGGCAGGCCAGACTCACGGGAATGCCGCCCTCCACCGGCATGCCTTTAACGTGGGGAAGGAACAGGTAGTCGGGGTCGAGCCCGAGCAGATCCTGAAAGTAAGCGTGGGCCAGGTTGACCGGATAACAAAAGGCCGAATCCTTTTTGACCGCGGCGTGCTCCGGCGCCCCCCCGGGCAGCACCACCTCGAAGCCGAGCCCCTGGAAAAAATTATAATACAGGGGGAACAGGGTGTTAACCATCAGCGACCTGCTGATGCCTACTCTTCCGCGAACGGACCCGGAGCCCGGGCGGGCTTGTCCGAACTCACCGTAGACCATCTCTTCCCTCAACCTGACCAGGTCGTCACGGCCCGGGCACCCGTGATGACGGGAGTGGATGCCGCTGTACAGGCCGCAAATGCCTCCGAAAGGGTATGTTCTCCCCTCTATTTTGATACGGGAAATAAGGCACTTGCGATCGCACCCGGTGTTCCCGCCCCGGCACGTAAACGGCTCCCGGTAGTCGGCATCCCTGGCGATCAACTGGTCGAGATCGAACTCTTTCTCCCCGACGCTACCGCTCCGAATCTTTTCCCTGACCATCAGGGCGATTCCGTAGGCCCCCATCAGGCCCGGTTCCGGCGGCACGACAACGTCCCGGTCCAAAAGAGCGGCCATGGCGATGGGCACCGCCTTGTTGTAGCACACCCCTCCCTGCATGAAAATCTTCCGGCCGACGAACCGGTTGCCCTTGACCCGGTTAAGATAGTTCTTGCAGATCGAATAGACCAGGCCGGCCACGATGTTCCCGGTCCCGATGTTCTCCTGCATTGCCGTTTTGATGTCACTGCCGATGAAGGCGGCGCATTGGTCGTTGAAATCCGCGGGCGATCCGCCGGCCATGGCCACCCCTTCGATGCGGTGCACATCAATGCTCAGATACTCGGAAGCGCTCTCTTCCAGGAAGGATCCCGTACCGGCGGAACAGGCCTCGTTCATGGCGTAGTCGCAGGGAACGCCGTTGATGATATGGGTGTACTTGGCGTCCTGGCCGCCGATCTCGAATATGGTATCGACCTCGGGGTCGAAGTGGACGGCGGCGGCCGCGTGGGCGCTGATCTCGTTGTAAACGCAGCCGGTCAGCGCGTGCAATCCCGCAATCTGTCTTCCCGAACCGGTGACGCCGAGCCCGACGATCTCCACCCGTCCGCCGGTCTGCTCCCGCAGGGAGGCGTAGCAGGCCTTGGCCGCTTTTATGGGGTCGCCCAGGGTCTTGATGTAGACGTGGGCCACGATCGAGTCGTCGCCTACGGCCATCAGCACCGCCTTGGTGGTGGTCGACCCCACGTCCAGGCCGAGGATGCACCGGCCGGCCCCGCCGGACCGGGCCGGCTCAAGATCATGGAAGAATACGCGGCCGGCGGCCCCGGCCAGGGCCGGGAGAACGGCGAACGACTCGGACTCGGCCCGGAATATCCCGCTCTCCGGCAGGACGGTTTCATGCTCCAAAGCCCACAGGGCTGAACCAAGGGCCTCGAAATAGCCGGCCTCTTCGGGAATAACCAGGGCGGGGGCATCCCGGCGCAGGTATTCCACCATCACCCTGTTCCGGGCACAGCCACCGGTGAGCCAGATCCTCCGCGAGACGTTGCCGCCCAGTTGTTCAACGATCCGCAGGGCCATCATCCGGCCGAGTCCGGCCACAATGTTGTCCTTTTTTTCGCCCTTGTTCAGAGCGTGGGTGCAATCGCTTTTGCAGAACACCGAGCATCTTCCGGACACCCGGTAAGGATGGTCGATGTTTTGTACCGCCACGGCTTCCTCGATGCCGATCCCGATCCTTTTGATCTGTTGCCGGAAAAACTCTCCGGTCCCCGAGGCGCACTTGTTCCCGGTGAAGATATTGGTAATTTTACCGGTGGCGCCGATCTGGTAAGTGGTGAAGGTCTCCCCGCCGGCACAGGATATGTAATCGGCGGGCCCGTACTTCCCCTTGAGGAAGGCGTAGGCGTTTTCTACCGCCTCCGGCTCGGAAAGGGAGGACAAGACGAGCAGGTTTTTGAATTTCCTGCCCGTAACCGCAATTCTCGTACCCGGCTGCAGATCGATGCCGGGAAGCAGTGCCACCAATGTCTCGCGAATGTTTCCTTCATGAGTCCGGGAAACTACGTTCACGCTCGCGGTGTCTTTCCCGTGCCGGCGCTCGACATCGACTCTCGTCACCGTCGATGCGCCGATACAGATTCCGGTCGCCTTCATTTTTTTTCCGATCCTCCCGTTCCTGAACCAAGCGAATCCCGGCCGGCGAAGGGACGTCGCCCTTTTCCCGCTCCAATCCCCAAGCTTCCGTTCAGTACCTGCGTGGCCATAATCCGTAGCGGGCCTTCGAATCCGGCAATTTTCGCCACCCCAGGCATTATACCACCGGCGCAAACTCCTCCACAAGTCAAAAAGGCCACCGGCGCCAAAGGACCCGGTTACCCCCGGCCGTTGGATACCGGTGCGCGATCGTCATATACTGATAGCCGGGAGGCGTGGTTGATGTACATCGGTATCCGCGAGGCCGAGGCCAACTTTGCCAGGCTGCTGTTCCTGGCCGGGGAAGGACGGGAGATTATCATCACGAACGCCGGCAGGCCGGTCGCCCGGCTGGTCCCTATGACCGAGGGACGTATACGGCGCAGCCGGACAACTGTGAAAGAGGCCGGCCCGGTCATGGAAAACGTTCTGCCCGAATTCGAATCGTAAGGCCGGAGAAAAGCGAAAACCGGCCACTTGACGTGACCGGCCCGGCTATAAAATAATTCCGGCGGCGACTTACTCTTCCGGGGGCTTGCGCCCCAGGTACCATCAGCGCGGGAGGGCTTAACTTCCGTGTTCGGGATGGGAACGGGTGTGACCCCTCCGCTATAGCCACCGGAAA
>JAJYZD010000290.1 GCA_021800315.1 Bacillota bacterium
CGAACGTTCCACCTAACCGCCTTTCTGCATCCCTACATTTGAACATACCTTAGGATCCCTGCAATAGTAAATCATGGCATATATCAAGCGTTACCATTATATGGGAAAAGATATGGGTAACGCGAAGAGTTTAAACCTCCATGCTTTCCTCCTATTCAACCCGCTTGCGGAATTTCAAGGAGGCCATGGTGACTACGAAGACGCCGAACAGGGTCATGGCGGCGACGTCCGGCCAGAGTTCGGTCAACCCCGTCCCTTTGAGCATTATGCCCCGCAGGATGTCCAGGAAATAGGTCAGCGGAATGATGTCGCCCAGATACTGGAGGAAGGGCGGCATGGACGAGCGGGGGAAGACGAAACCGCTGAGCAGGATGCTGGGCAGGATGACCAGGATGGTAGCCTGCATGGCCTGCAGCTGGGTTTTGGTCACGGTGGAGATCAACATGCCGATCCCGAGGGCGAATAGCAGAAAGACCAGGGAAAGACCTAAGAGCAGCGCGATGCTGCCCCGAATGGGCACATGGAACCACAGCGTGCCGATGGCCAGGGAAATGGCTATGTCGACGAAGGCGATGAGCACGTAGGGCGCCAACTTGCCCAGCATCAACTCGGAACCCCGGATCGGGGTGACCATCAGCTGTTCCAGGGTACCCCGCTCACGTTCCCGCACCAGGGCGAAAGCGGTCAGCATCACCGTGATGTTCTGCATGATCAGGCCGATCAGGCCGGGCACGTTGAACTTGAGACTCTCCAGACCGGGGTTGTACAAGGCCCGCACCTCGACATTCACCCCCGGGCCCGGGGGCAGGGGTCTCCCGGCATCGGCCGCCGCGGTCGCGAGCATGGCCTGGGACTCGACCACACCGAGTATCCCGGCGGTCTGGAAAGCGGTTCGGGCAAACAGCGGGTCCGAACCGTCGACGAGAAACTGAACGGTGGCCTGGTCGCCCCGCTTGAGAGACCTTTCGTACCCTTGCGGAATGACCAGGACGGTCTTGACCTTGTTGCCGGCGAGAAGGGTCAGCGCTTCCCGGTAGTTGTCCGGATGGGCGACGTCAGTGAAATAGCCGGTGGCGACGAACTGCTCGGCCAGGAGGCGGCCGGCTTGGCTCTGGTCGTAGTCCAGCACCGCCATGGGCATGTTATTGACATTGGTGTTCACGGCGTAACCGAAGAGCAGGATCATGAAGACCGGCATAAGGAAGGCGATGGCCAGGCTCGGCCGGTCACGCCTGATCTGGATGAACTCCTTTTTAATGATGGCCCAAAGACGGCGTCTATTCAACTACCCGGCCCCCCTCGCCGACCATGTGGATGAAGACGTCTTCCAGGCTGGGCAGGCCCGCCTGACGGATCAGATCGGCCGGCTGGCCGAAGGCGTGCAGCCGGCCGCGGAACATGAGAGCCGTCAGGTGGCAGCTCTCAGCTTCGTCCATGTAGTGGGTGGTCATCAAAATGGTCACTCCGTCGGCGGCCAGGCCGGCCAGGATGTCCCAGAACAAACGCCGGGACACCGGGTCGACGCCGGCGGTGGGCTCGTCGAGGATGAGCAGCCGGGGCCCGTGCAGAAAGGCGCAGGCCAACGCCACTCTCTGCTTCCACCCGCCGGAAAGCGTGCCCACCAGTTGCCGTTCGCGGCCGGAGAGCCTCATTCGTTCCCCCAGGGCCTGGTACCGGTTTCCTATCTCGGCCGGCGGGAGACCGTAGATGGATCCGAAGAAATGGATGTTCTCCATTACGGTGAGGTCCTCGTAGAGGCTGAACTTCTGCGACATGTAGCCGATTGAGGACTTGACCTTCTCGGCCTGGTGGACGATGTCCAGCCCCAGTACCTGTCCCGAGCCCGCCGAGGGCCGCATCAGCCCGCAGAGCATGCGGATGGTGGTGCTCTTGCCTGAACCGTTGGGACCAAGGAGTCCGAAGATGGTCCCGGCGGGCACCGCGAAAGAGACGTCGTCCACGGCGACCAGGGGTCCGAACTGCTTTTTCAGGTGCTCGACCACGATGGCCGGGGGCAATGGCGGATCCCCCTTTGGCGAATTAGTTTCGGCGTCAGTCAAAGGTGACGTTCGCGGGCAGGCCGGGCAGGAGTCCCGGCTGCCGGTTCAGGATGATCTTGACCTGGAATACCAGGATGGTCCTGTCCTGGGTGGTTTGGACCAGCTTGGGGGTAAACTCGGCCTGGGACGAGATATAGGAGACCTGTCCGGTAAACGCCCGTCCCGGGTAGGCGTCCACGGTCACCCGGACCTTTTGGCCCTGGTGCACCAAGTCCATGTCTTTTTCCGGGACATAGGCGTAAAGCCACAGGTGGGTGTCGTCGATCAGGGTGACCACCGGCGCTCCGGCCGGTACGAACTCGCCGGCGGAAAAGTTTTTCTCCTCGACCCGTCCGGCGATCGGCGAGACCAGGGTCGCCTTGGCCAGTGCCAGGCGGGTCTGCCCTACCAGGTCCTGGCTTTGGGCGACCTGGGCGGCGAGCGCGTCAATGGTTGCCCTGGTGTTGCCCGCTCTATCGAGTTTCAACCGGTCCAGGGCGCTATTGTAGGCGGCCCGGGCTTCCGCCCAGTGGTCCCGGGCGGACTGGTAGGCCGCTTCCCGGGCGCGGTAAACCTGATGGGAGACGGCCCCCGCCTGGTACAGGTCCTTTTCGCTCGCGGTCTGCCACTGTTGGAGGTCCATCCGGGTCCGGGCCGCGTCCTGGGCGGCCAAAGCCCGCTGTACAACCTGGGCGGCCGCGGCGACGGTCTGGGAACGGGTGCCGGCGACGGCGCCGGCCAGGTTGGCTTCGGCGGCCGACAGACCGGCATCCGCCTGGTCGAGTTGCAGGCGTAGGGTACCGTCGTCGATCCGGCCCAGGGTTTGACCGGCCGACACGCGGTCGCCGCGATGGACGCCGAGGCTGGTGAGGGTTCCCGCCACCTGGGCTGTTACGTCGTATTCGGTGCCTTCGATCGTGCCGCTGGTGGTCATGGTGTTCCGGGTGGCGCCGCAGCCCGCAAGGAGCACGGAAACGAGGAGGAGGAGGGCCAGGACGGGCACCAAGCGGAGTTTGGTCAGGGAGAAGCGGGAACCGGGCATTATGTAGAACCCCCTTGAGACAAACGACACTATATGAGTATACTTATTGTATTTCAGACCCGGCGCCCGGTCAACACAGTTGAATGGTTGGCGGAAAATTTTGACCGGGCCGCCCCGGGTACTTGTCAAAAGTGTCAAAATGTCAGACAATAGGGGTAATGGGTTGGATCAAGCGTTTTTTTACCAGCGGGGCGAACGGTCACATATACAGTCGACGGGAGGGTTTGCGTTCTTGCGCGAGTATCAAGTCGTCATGGCCGGGAGGGACGAGGCCTGCATCAACGCGGTCAGGAACTGTGTCGCCGATGAGAACATCCGCCTGTCGGCGGCCCGGACCAGGGAAGAATTCGACCGCCTGACGGCTGGCCGGGACATCGACCTGTTCCTGCTGGACATATCCGCCGCGGGTGGTTTTGAACGGCACCTGCTGCGGGAGGTCAAAGTCGGGCCGGTGAAGGCGCCGGTCATAGTGGTGGCATCGCTCTTCGACCTCGACCAGGAGGTCTGCCGGATGGCCGACGAGTTCCTCTCCAAGCCCGTCGTACCCCTGGAATGCAACGTCCGCCTGAAGTCGGTCCTGGGACTCAAAAAGCTCAACGATTACCTTGCCGACTACACGAAGGAGGAAGAGGAGGAAGTGCCGGCCGCCGGGCTCGTGCGGGACCGCTTTCGCATCCTCATCGTCGACGATTCCAAGTTTGAACGCATGCTGCTCATGCATATGCTGGGCGACAACAACGATTTTGAAATCCTCACGGCGGCCGACGGCGAAGAGGCCCTGACCCTGGCGGAAAAGCTGATTCCGGATCTCATCATCCTGGACGTCGTTCTGCCCGGCTTGGACGGGTACGAAGTCTGCGGCCACCTCAAAAGCATGGCTTCCCTGGAAAACGTTCCGGTGCTGATGGTGACGTCCTTGGAGGGTACGGAGGCGCGACTCAAGGGACTGGAGTACGGCGCCGACGATTTCCTCAAGAAGCCGGTCAGCGACAAGGAACTGCAGCTCAGGGTGCGCTCGCTCCTGAAGCGGAAGAACATGCACGACCGGC
>JAJYZD010000291.1 GCA_021800315.1 Bacillota bacterium
AGTCATTGTTCGCTGGGAGTACCGCCCTCCCACCCTTCGGCGCTAAATGCAAAGACTTGCGGTGTTTCCACTACAAGCCCCCGCCTTTAGGCGTGGGGTTCATGACGAGACCAACAGAATCTTTCCATCATGGCGTACTCGTCGACCTCGAACTTCGCGGGCAAGGCTATATACTTGTCGACTGAAAAAAGTACGTCTCCGGCGATCACGATGCTTTCCCGCTGCCATTCCGGATAGTTCTCCAAAGATTCTTCTTCCTCGGCTGCCCTGAACTCCTCGCCCTGAATCCCCACTACCTCGGCCGTTTCCTTGTTCAGGAAATACGACAAGTCATCGAACTGGAGTTCCAGAGCGTCGACAATCTCAGAAAGCTTGACCTTGGCCAAGTTAATCCTCCCCTCATGGGTCGAATACCTGCCGGATGTCGCCGCTTCCGGACGCTCAGAAAGGAATCTCGTCGCTCTCCGGGTATTCACGGTCATCCCATGGAACCTCGTCATCCTCCAACTCCCTATCGTCCGGAATCCGATAGCAAGCCGGGTACTCGTCGTCATCGAAATCGTCAGCCAAAAAACGCCGCGTGAAAGAGGCGATGGCTTCCGCGGCGGCCGCCCGGATCCTCTCCGAAGGGCTCCTGGCATAGTCCTCCAGCATCCGCCGGTTGTTGCGTGACAGATTTCCATACCGGTATACGCGGCCAATGCGGTTGAGTGCTGTTTCCTCATCCTGCCGCTCCCGCGGTTTTTTCACGCACTTCTTGCAAATGTGGATAACGTGACCCCTGCCGCTGAATTTTTCGTTGGGCAAAATCAGGCCGCAGATGCGGCAGTAATGACCGCGGTAACGTTTTTTTCGACCCATGCCGTCCTCCTGGTTGACGGTTATCCGCTATTCGTTTTCGTCCTCTTCGTAGTCGCCGCCGCAGTACGCGCAAACGCCTACCCGGGGAGAGTTCACCACCGGCAGGAGGTATCCTTCGCCGTGTTCATGTTCCCCGGCACATTTTCCGCAAAGCCAGCCGGAATCATCCCATTGGCACACGGAGCACACCTTCTCCGCCGGGTTGGCACAGTATGAACACTCTATGTCCGGGGCCAGGTTCCGGGCCATGATGGCGATGTCACCCTTCCCCCCGGCGCGGCGTCCCACGACTTTGAGTTTCAGCCTGGTAGTGGAGCCGAAATCGTAGGCGTGGATGAACTGCATTCCTTCCCGCAGCACATCCCGCAACTCGAAATCCATATCTTTCTCGGCCAGGTCGTCGTAATCATCACCGTAAAAGTCGGGATCAGACTCATCTTCATCGGCTGGGTCGGAGAGATACTCGACCCCTGCGATGTAAAACAGGCTGAGGTGACCGCAGCACGCCAACCAGATGTCCCGCAAAAACCGGTCGAGACCGTATAATGTCTCCGTCACCGGCGCCTCCAGGTACATCCAGTAGCGGGGATCGTCGGCGCCCGCGACCGCCAGCCAGAAACAATCCTGACTTTCCGCGAGCCTCTCCGGCCGCGCCGCGCACGTAGCCAGGTGTCTGACAACGCCCGCCTTCGAAAAGACACCCTTGCAATAGGAGCATCTGCCCTTGCCCGTCTTCACCTTGCCGAAAAACCTCCCCATATCCTTTTCCGCGCCTCACCCCTTGCGCATCATCCCTTCACCAGGTTGGGCGGCTCCCGCCCCTCCAAGGCCAGGACCCGGTTTTCGGCCGCCAACAGGGCCATGGCCGTACGGGTGGCCACGGTGGCGCTGCCGATGTGGGGGAGGGCCACCACGTTGGGCAGGCTGAGCAGGGGATTGTCCGGGGACACCGGCTCCCGTTCGAACACGTCCGGGCCGGCCCCCATATTGCTCCCGCGACCAGGGCCCGGTACAGGGACTCCTCGTCCACCACCGCCCCCCGGGAGGTGTTGATCAGGCCGGCGTCTTTCTTCATCAGGGCCAACTCCCGCTCCCCGATCAGGTGACGGACCGCCGGGCCCAGATCTCCGCGCCGGAACTCCGTTCCCACAGCGTCCGTACCGCCGGATGCTCGTCCAACGCCTCTTCCACGCCCTCGTCGCCCGGATAAGCGGACCGAACCAATCCATGTCCACGTCCCGGTTGTCCTTTGTCGTCAATACCCCCGCAGCCTTTCCATTAACAAAGTATACCGCCCCAGGGGCTTGTCGTTGCCGACGGCCCCGGCCGGGGCCTTCTTGCTCCCCACCAGGACCACCAGCTTCTTGCCCCGGGTGATCGCGGTATAGATCAGGTTGCGCTGCAAAAGCACGAAGTGCTGCATCAGGACCGGTATGACCACGGCCGGGTACTCGCTGCCCTGCGACTTGTGGATCGATACCGCGTAGGCCGGCTCCAGTTGGTCGACGTCGGCATATTCGTAGGAAACCGTGCGACCCTCGAAATCGACCGCCAGTTCCTGCTCCTCCGGGTTGATGGAGACCACCAGGCCGATGTCCCCGTTGTAGACTTCCTTGTCGTAGTTGTTGACGGTCTGCATAACCTTGTCGTCCACCTTGAAGGACCGTCCCCGGACCATTTTCGCCTCGTTGGGGTTCAGGGTCTCCTGCAGCCTCTCGTTGAGCCTGGCCACCCCGGCCGAACCCCGGTGCATGGGCGCCAGCACCTGGATGTCCCGGGACGGGTGGAAGCCGAATCTATTGGGAATCCGCTCCCGGCACAGGTTGACCACTATGCCGGCCGCCCGCTCCGGGTCCTCCTGCTCAATAAAATAGAAGTCGCTCCGGGCGGCCCGGAGGTCGGGCATCCGGCCCTCGTTGACCTGGTGGGCGGCCACGACGATCCGGCTTGCGGCGGCCTGGCGGAAGATGTCGGTGACCACCGTAAAGCGGCCGCTGTTGATGATATCGCGGAACACGGTACCCGGCCCTACGGAGGGCAGTTGGTTGACGTCCCCCACCAGGATGAGGGAGGCCTGCGGAGGCACCGCCTTAACCAGGTGGTACATCAGGATGGTGTCGATCATCGAAGCCTCGTCGATGATCACCACGTCCGCGGGCAGGGGGTTGTCCTGGTTGCGCTTGAAGCCCTGCGGGCCGTATTCCAGCAGGCGGTGGATGGTCCTGGCCTCACTGCCGGCGGCTTCCTGCATACGCCGGGCGGCCCGGCCGGTCGGCGCCGCCAGCAGGATCCGCAGCCCAAGGCTCCGGAACATCAGGATCATAGCCTTGATGATGGTGGTTTTACCGGTGCCCGGCCCGCCGGTGACCACGGCTACCTTTTCCCGTACGGCGAGGGCGACGGCCTCCTTCTGTTTTTCCGCCAGGCTGACCCCAAGTCGTTCCTCCACCCAGGTCAGCGCTTTCTCCCGGTCGACGGGGCGGACCCGCCCGGCGGCCAGGGCGGTCAGACGCCTGGCGAGACCGTCCCCGGCGGTATGGAAGGCCGGCAGGTAAACCGCCTTGTGGTTGGGCTGGAATTCCTCCCCCCGGTTTAAGTCTTCCAATACGACGCGCTGGTCCGCGAAAAGACCGGCCACGGCCTCCACCACGGTCTCCCGTTCCACCTTGAGGAGGACGGCGGCCCGGTCCAGGAGGGAGAGGTAGGGATAGTAGGCATGCCCTTCGTCCAGGGTCTCGCCCAGGACGTAGACGACCCCTTCCTTGGCCCGGGTTACCGAACCCGGGTCCATCCCCAGGTTGCGGGCGATCCTGTCGGCGGTGACGAAACCGATGCCGCGGATGTCCGCCGCCAGCCGGTAGGGGTTCTCCCGCACCACTTTGACCGAGCCGGTCCCGTACCGGGCAAAGATCCTGGCCGCGTAGCCGGCGCTCACCCCGTGTCCCTGCAGGAAGACCATGATGTCCTTGACGTCCTTCTGCTCCCGCCAGGCTGAGCTGATCCCGGCGATGCGCCCGGCCCCGATGCCCTGCACCCGGACGAGCTTTTCCGGCGTATTTTCAACACCGCCCTGTCTAAAGAACAGAAGATTGCCGGTTGCCCAACAAGCCTCTGACTTTAGTCAGGGGTTCGTAGCAGCAAGTGTATTTGTCAATCAGTAATATGTGTAGGTATTGACCGGTGGCCTATTTTCCGATATAATTGACCATCATGGAAAAGATGTTCAGCGCAGGAGAGGCAGCCAGGCGGC
>JAJYZD010000043.1 GCA_021800315.1 Bacillota bacterium
CTGAGGCGGGTGATAGCGCGACATAGTTGTGCCCTTGCGAGCAACTTATACCGCTTTCCCGCCTTAAGACGCAGGCCCTTGGAGTTTCCTCCGCAAGCCCCCGCCTTTAGGCGTGGGGTCTATGACCACTTTACTCCTCATCCTTGTGCAACGCCGGCGCCACGGAGTTGTCTCACCGGTCATTACCGTAGCCCTATTATATGGCATAATCTTCGTGTCTTACAAGCGGCAAATTGTATCCGCCGGACCTTTGGGCCACTTGCGGGGAGGATTCGCGGAACAGGCGTCAAAAAGAGTTAGCAAGGGCAGACCAGGGAGGGGAGTTGACTTATGGAAAACCGGCTGCGCGGGATATTCGCTCCGTTGTCCACGCCGTTCGACGCGTGGGAGGAGACCGATTGGCCGCAACCGCGGGGCAAGTTGACCAAGTGGATGCGCACCGGGCTGTCCGGGGTGATGGTGCCAGGATCCAGCGGCGAGTTCCCGTACCTGGACCGGGAGGAGAAGGAACGGCTCGTCGCCTTCGGGCGGGAGAACCCTCGCCGGGACAAAGCGGTCATAGCTTGTACGGGGTGCGGGTTAACCTGGGAGACCATCGGGCTGACCACGCGTACAACATGCCCCGGAACACCGGAATAAACCTTTCGGCGACCGTTCCGGCGGAGGATGGCACCCTGGACGGGTATGGCGGCCTTCAGGCGTACGGGCGGAACATCGCCAGCAAGCGGTGGATGTCTTCCCGCCGCAGGGTACGGGTCAGGAGCAAGGCGGATACGTAGGCCAGGGCGCCGCCGGCCAGCACGAAAAAGAGGGCCAGGGCCGGGAAAGCCGGATGGGCGAAGAGGACCTGCTTTAACCAGAAGACGACCACGCCCATAAGGGCGGCGCACAGGGCCGGCTTGCCCAGCACCTCTTTCAGATCCAGGGACAGCCCGGTGATGTTGTGCACATCGGCCAGGTTCAGGCAGGCCATGAGGATGTAATGGAAGGCCAGGGCGGCGGCCGTCCCGCGGATGCCCAGGGCGGGTATGGCGGTGAGGTAATAGATGCCGGCGAGCTTGAAGACCGAGGCGATGACCAGGTTTTTGAAGGGGAGGAGGGGACGGCCCAGCCCCTGCAGGATGCCGGTCGAGGTTTGCACCAGGTAGAGGAAGATGCCCCCGGTGGCCATGATGAGCAAGGCGTCGCCCGCCGCGGGGTAGCCGAAGATGACGCCGGCCAGTTGCCGCGGCAGGAGCAGGAACAGGACCACCGCCGGAAAACCCACCAGCAGGGTCAGGCGGAAAGCCTCCTGGGTGCGGAACCGGATGACCGGATAGTTCTTTTGGGCCAGGGCGTCCGATACCGCGGGCAGGAGCGCGGTGGCCAGGGACACCGTGACGATGCTGGGTGTGAACAGAAGGGTTTCCGCTATGCCGGCCAGTTGGCCGTACACGGCGGTGGCCTTGTCCACACCGATGCCGGCTGCCACCAGGCGCTGGGGTATTAACAGGGCCTCCACCGAAAACAGGCCCGTGGCTACGAAACGGGTCATCGTCACCGGGATGCCCAGGGCCAGGAGGCGCCTGGTTACCGAAGGGAGGCTTTCCCGGCCGCCGGACGGCCGCCAACCCAGGCGGGGACGGCTGCGACTGTAGATGTAGACCATCAACCCCAAGCCCGCCGCTTCACCGGCGACAACGCCGAGGGACACGCCGGCCGTGGCATATTGGACGCCCAGCGGCAGGAGCATCGCGGCCAGGGCCAGGCCGGCGGAAAACCTGGTCACCTGCTCCAGGGCCTGGCTGGCCGCGGTGGGCCCCATGCGCTGCAGCCCCTGGAAAAAGCCGCGGAACGCGGAGCAAACCGCCACGATTACCGTGGCCGGGGCCAGGGCCATGAAGCTGTAATAGGCGCCGGGGTTGGGCAGGAAGCGTTGCAACAGCCGGGCGGGCAGGAGAAAGGGGACAACGCTGAACAACGTGCCCGTGACGACAAGATAGGCCAGGGCGACCTGGAAGACGCGGTAGGCGCCGGCCAGGTTGTCCCGGGCCGCCTCCTCGGCCACCAGCTTGGCCACCGCCGTGGGCAGGCCCAGGGTGGCCACGACCAGCACCAGGATATAGAAGGGGTAGACCATGGCGAAGAGTCCGACGCCTTCCGGTCTGATCAAACGGATCAGGAGGATCTGGTAGAGGAATCCGACCACCCGGTTGAAAAGGCTTGCCGCGACGAGTACCATGGTTCCGTGGACGAAGGATTGCGCCATGATCATCCCTTCCAAGCCAGGCCTGTTCTTGAATGATATTCCAGTTGCGCGGACGGTATGTGGTCCAAAACCGGTTGGGCGGCGCGCCGGGCGGAGCAGGAATTCAGCCGGGAACCGTAGAAGAAAGTTCTTTTAGTATCCAAGGATCCTACTCTGGATGGTATCGCCAGATAAATTTAGAATGGTATGGGAAAATTATAGTAAGGGAAAAGGGGGCAATTTCTTGAAGGATTTTGAGACCGGGCGGATCCGCAATATCGGAATGGTTGCGCACAGCGGCGCCGGCAAGACCTCGCTGGTCGAGGCCATGCTCTTTCTCACCGGGGCCACCACCCGGCTGGGACGGGTGGAGGACGGCACCACCACCGGCGACTACCATCCGGAAGAGATCAGCCGCCGTATGACCATCCACGCCAAACCGGTTCCCTGCATCTGGCGGGATGTCAAACTCAACATGGTGGATACGCCCGGCTATTCCGATTTTATCGGCGAAGTCCGGGGAGTCCTGCGGGTTGTGGACGCCGCCCTGTTCGTAGTCAGCGCCGTCGACGGGGTGGAGGTGCAGACCGAGATCATATGGGACCTGGCCGGCCAGACCAAAATGCCCCGGGCGGTTTTCATAAATAAGATGGACCGGGAAAACGCCAACTTCTACCGGGTGCTGGACGAACTCAAAGAGAAATTCGGCGCCAATTTCGTACCCTTCCAGGTGCCGATCGGTTCGGAGTCCTCTTTCAGCGGCTACGTGGACATCATGGCCCAAAAAGCCTTCACCTTCGGCTCCGACGGCAAGCCCCGGGAGGCTCCCGTCCCCGGCGACCTGGCCGGACAGATGGCCGAATTCCGCGAGAAGCTGCTGGAAACAGCGGCCGAAGCGGACGACGAACTCCTGGCCAAGTACCTGGAAGGCGAAGAACTGACCGTGGAAGAAGTCCGGACCGGACTTCAAAAGGGCATGGAGAACTCGTCCTACGTACCGGTCCTGTGCGGGTCGGCCACCAGGAGCGTGGGAGTGGCCGCCCTCATGGACGTCATGGTCGATTTCTTCCCCGCCCCGCGGATGGAAGGGAACCGTCTGGCGGCGTTGGTGTTCAAGACGCTCGCCGACCCGTACGTCGGCAAGATGAATTTCATCCGGGTCTTCGGTGGACGCCTCAAGGCGGACAGCCCCCTTTACAACAGCACCCGGGAGAAGGGCGAAAAGATCGGCCAGATCTTCTACGTACGCGGCAAGAGCCAGGTGGCCGCGACCGAGGTTCCGGCCGGGGACCTGGCGGTTCTGGTAAAGCTGCAGGATACCGGCACGGCCGATACGCTGTGCGACAAGGAGAAGCCGGTGGTGTTGGCGGGGATCGAGTTTCCGGTTCCCACCCTGTCGGTGGCCATGGAACCCAAGAGCAAGGGCGACGAGGATAAACTGGGCAACGCGGTGGCCAGGCTCCTGGAGGAAGACCAGTGCGTCCGCGTGGAGAAGAACGTGGAGACCAAGGAAACCCTCCTCACCGGCATGGGTGAAATGCACCTGGACATCATGGTCGACCGGCTCAAGCGCAAGTACGCCGTGGAAGTGGTGACCAAAACGCCCCGGGTGCCCTACCGGGAAACCATCCGCCAGGAGGTCAAGGTGGAGGGGAAACACAAGAAGCAGACCGGCGGGCACGGTCAGTACGGTCACGTTTGGCTGCGCCTCGAGCCATCGGCGGAACGCTTTGTCTTCGGCGAAGAGCTTTTCGGCGGTTCGGTGCCGAAGAACTACGTACCCGCGGTGGAGAAAGGTGTCCGGGAGGCTATGGCTGACGGCGTCCTGGCTGGTTACCCGGTTACCGGGGTGAAGGTGGTCCTGTACGACGGGTCGTACCATCCGGTGGATTCGTCCGAAATGGCGTTCAAGATCGCGGCCGGCATGGCGTTCAAAAAGGGTTCGCTAGCCGCCAAACCGGCTCTATTGGAGCCGATCGTCAACGTGGAGGTTCACGTGCCGGAACCCGCGATGGGGGACGTTATCAGCGATTTCAACACCCGGCGCGGCCGCGTCCTTGGTATGGAGGCCGCCGGGAAAGACAGCGTGGTCAAGGCCTCCGTGCCCATGACGGAAATGTACCGCTACACCATCGACCTGAAATCCATGACCCAGGGCAAAGGGTCCTTTACCATGGCTTTCAGCAGTTACGAAGAGGTGCCCGGCCGGATCGCCGAGGACATTATCAAGAAAGCCAAGGCCGAGACCGAAGAGAAGAAGTAAACGGGGATACCACCCCTTCGCCGGGGGATGTCCTCCCGACGCGAATCCAAGGTTGCGTTTAGGCGTGGAACGTCTTGGCCGGCCGGCTAAATAAGATGGAGATGAGCCGGGGAAAGAGGGCGGACGGAACGTGGGGTTCGGTAAACGGAGCGAGTTGTGGCTAAAGATGATCACCGCGGTGATCATCGTGGGCGTGGCCTTTTTGGCCACGCTCTTGCGGACGAGGCTCTGGTGGTCCGGGCACCGCGGCGTGCTGTTTCCGCATTTGTTGAGCAAACCTTCTTTTTGGCTGGTGGCGCTCCTGTCGGTGCTCCTGGGGCTCATATTCGGCCAGATCAAGGGGAATTTCCGACCCCTGGTGGCCATCCTGACCGTGGTCATCCTCTTCATTTTCATAGTGGGCATGGAACTCTTGTTCCGCAGTCCCGGGGCATATGGTTAGAAAGACAAGGGGAAAGAGAGGTGGAAGGCCGGGCCCGCCGGCCCGGCCGGAGCTTTGCCGGAACTGGTTTATTGGAACGGGCGCCAATTGGATCCCCGGACAGCATCCATTTCGATTAACGACCGCGGCTTCCTCTTCGGCGACGGCGTCTACGAGGTCATCCGGTCCTACAACGGCAAGCTTTTCAGCCTGGAAGAGCACCTGCGGCGGCTGGAACTGAGCATGGCGGCCCTGGACCTGGCCCGGCCGGAAACGGACCTGGCCGGCCTGATCCGTGAACTGTTCGCCAAGAGCGGTTTGTCCGACGCCAAGGTCTACCTGCAGATAACCAGGGGTTCCGAGCCCCGCAACCATCTCTTCAGCCTGGACCTGGAACCCAACCTCTACATCAACGTCAGCCCGGCCCCGGCCGCGGCGGGGGAGTTGGGCCGGGTAAGCGCCGTCACGGTCCCCGACCTGCGCTGGCACATGTGCAACGTTAAGAGCACGTCTTTGGTCGCTAACATCATGGCCAAACACCGGGCCCGGCAGGCCGGCGCCCAGGACGCCGTCTTCGTTCGCGACGGCGTAGTGACGGAGGCTGCATCAAGCAACGTTTTCCTGGTGGAGGACGGATGTCTGTTCACCCATCCGGCGGATAACCACGTTCTGGCCGGGGTAACCAGAAAACACGTCCTGGCCCTGGCCCGGGAGGCCGGAATACCGGTACGGGAGGAGAAGGTCGGCCGCGAACGCCTTAACGCCGCCACCGAGGTGTTTTTGTCCGACACGGTCCACGACGTCCACCCGGTGGTAAGGATTGATGGTCAGCCGGTCGGCGGGGGAACCCCGGGACCGGTGGCCGTCCGGCTCGCGGCCGCTTTTCGGGAGTTGACCAGCTAGAATCCGGACCTTTTTCGCTTGGGAGAGGGGAGGGGACCGGGCGCATGCCCGATCCCCTCCCGGTCCGGAAGGCCTTGGGGGCGGGGTGGAGATGCGGCGTCCGGGTCGCAGGGCGTTCCCGTATTTCCGGGTGCTATTTTCCGTCCTGTCGCCATATCCTGTAGCGGCCGGTCCCTGGCAACCTGGGGCAGTGGAACTGCGCGAAAACTGTAACAATAAAGTCACAGACACCCGATTGATTTTTCAGCCTGATGTGTTATAATGGAAAGAAAATGGGTATATGAGGCCTATGGTAATAAGTGAGTATTACTTACGGAAAAAACAGATTATCACCTTTATGCTGATCGGTGCGGGAAGTACTGTTTTTGACTTGGCCGTATTCAACGGTATCCTTTTGCGGCTGGGTATAGGAGCCATCAATGTGCTGCTGGCCAATTCGGCCGCCTTCGTGGTGACGAGCATAATAAAATACTTTGCGAACAATCGTTTTACTTTTGCCAATGTCCGCCAGATATCCTGGCTCAGAGGCGCTAAGTTCGTCTTAATCAGTTCCGGCACGTTCCTGGTATTTAACTGGATCCTGCTCGCGGCCCTGGCGTTGTTTCCGGCTACCCTGTTGCTTATCAACGGCATCAGGCTGGCCTTCGGCTTTGTCGGCGGAGGGGTGAACTTTGTCCTGTTCCGGTCCCTGGTGTTTTCCTGACCTCGAATTCCTCTTGGCGCGCTTCGATTGCTTCCCCGGCGGGCGGGGAAGCAATCTTTTTTCATGAGCATGAGTTGCCCCGCGGCTTCCCGCATAGATTTGGAGTAACCCGGAGGTCGACCGGTGCGGGAAGGGGACATGCCCTCTTGAACGGGCCGTGGTTGCTAATTGCCGTGATCATCCTGGGACTGGCCTTTGACTTCACCAACGGCTTTCACGATACCGCCAACCTTATTGCGACGCCATTGGCCACGAGGGCCCTGTCGCCATCCGGCGCGATCATGCTGTCCTGCGCGTTGAACTTCGCGGGTGCCCTGTCCTTTACGGGTGTCGCCCAAACCGTGGGCGGGAAAATCACGGATCCCTTCAAGCTTCCCAACGGCCCGGTCATCGTCGCGGCCGCCCTCGCGGCGGCGATCACCTGGAACCTTTTTACCTGGTACCTGGGTCTGCCCAGCAGTTCCTCGCACGCCCTGGTGGGGGCGCTGGCCGGCGCCGTGCTGGCCGGACCGGGCTTTGGTGACATCAATTACAACGGATTTCTGAGCGTTGTCCAAGGGCTGGCGCTTTCCCCCGTTCTCGCTTTCCCGGCCGGCCTCCTGATCATGGCACTGATCAAGGTGTTGCTCGGAAAGGCGCCGCTTCACCCTACCAACAGAAGATTCCGGACCCTGCAGGTTTTCAGCGCCGCCGCGCAGTCTTTCGCGCACGGAACGAACGACGCCCAAAAGACGATGGGGGTCATAACCCTCGCCCTGGTGTCCGGCGGCTACCTGCACGCGTTGCTCGTGCCCTTCTGGGTCAAGCTTCTGGCGGCGGCGGGCATGGCCGCGGGAACGGGAAGCGGTGGCTGGCGGATCATCAAGACGGTGGGAACGGGGATAACCAGGCTGGAGCCCGCCAGCGGTTTTTCCGCCGACCTGGGATCGGCGGCGGTCATCCTGAGCGCCACCTTTTTCCGGCTCCCGGTCAGTTCCACGCAAGTCATTTCCGCATCCATCCTGGGGGTGGGCACGGCCAGGCGGAGGTCGATGGTCAGGTGGGGCACGATGGTAAACATCGCCGCGGCCTGGTTGGCGACCCTCCCCGCGGCGGCGTTCCTGGCCGAGGGCTACTACCGGCTGCTCACGGCCCCGGGTGTGATCCGGTGAGAGGGGGCGTTGCCCGTGTTCCGCGCGAAAACGAATATCTTTTATGAACACCTGCGGCTGATAACGAAAAACGTCGCCGACGCGGCGGTGCTGTTCCAGCGCAATATAGAGAATCCCGGCGACACCGGGGAGTACGCCGAAAGGATCAGGATCCTGGAGCACATGGGGGACGGTTACACCCACGTCGTTGGGCGCGCCCTGGACCGGATGTTCATCACCCCTATCGAGCGGGACGACCTCATGAACCTGACGGGCAGGCTCGACGATGTCCTGGACGGCATCGAGGCATCCGCCGGTATCCTGGACGTTTACAACCTGGGGGAGCCTGACGGGTATCTGTGTTCGTTCGCCCGGATGCTGGTGGAATGCGCCGGGGAACTCCGACAGGCCGTCGATCTGTTGACCCGGAAAAAGTATCCGCCGATATACCGTCACATCGTCCGGATCAACGCCTTGGAGAACGAGGCGGATCATCTCAAGAGACACGCCTTTCGGGATTTGTTCGCCGCGGAAAAGGACGTGAGGAGACTAATGCAGAAGAAAGAGGCCTATGAATCAATCTCCTCCGTCTTCGTCCAGGCCGAGGCCGCGGCCGGTGTCCTCGCCATAATCGTCATGCGCGGCTGATCGCCCGATCCGGGTGTGGCCGGGGTTCCGGGCGTCAGCGCCGGGCGGAGGACAAGAAAGCAAACACATGTAAATTATTTCGCCTTGTACGCTATGATCACTTAAACTAGAATGGGGACAGGTGTAAAATCTTCTTTAGGCGAGGGGAAAGCTGGTTATGCAGATTATCGAGGAAATCAAGACGGCCCTGATGGCCGGCAACATGAACAAGGTGAAAGAGGGTGCCAACAAAGCCCTGGAAGAAGGCCTCGCGCCGGCCGACATCATCAACGACGGCCTGATCGCCGCCATGAGCGTCATCGGCGTCCAGTTCAAGAACAACGAGATCTACATGCCCGAAGTCCTGGTGGCCGCCCGGGCGATGCACGCCGGCATGGATGTGCTCAAACCGCTGTTGGCCGGTGACGCGGTCCAGGACAGGGGGACCATGGTCATCGGCACCGTCAAGGGCGACTTGCACGACATCGGCAAAAACCTGGTCGTGATGATGATGGAAGGTGCCGGATTCAAGGTGGTCGACCTGGGAGTGGATGTGACGACGGAAAAGTTCGTCCAGGCCGTGACCGGTCACAAAGCGCAGATCGTGGGCCTTTCCGCCCTGTTGACTTCCACCATGGCCCAGATGAAGGGTACCGTTCAGGCCCTGGAACCCTATCGTGGCCAGGTGAAGGTTATCGTGGGCGGCGCGCCGGTAACCCGGAAGTTCGCCGATGAAATCGGAGCAGACGGATATGCCCCGGATGCCGCTTCGGCAGTGGACAGGGTGCGGGAACTGCTGGGCGTCGCCTGACAAGGAGTGTTTTTTGGTGTTGATTGTCGGTGAACTGATCAATTCCAGCCGGAAAACGATCGCGACGGCCATAGAGGCAAAGGATAAGGCCTATCTGCAGGACCTGGCGCGGCGGCAGGCGGATGCCGGCGCTAATGTGATCGATGTCAACTGCGGAACCAGCTTCGCTACGGAAGCGGTCTTGATGGCCTGGCTGGTGGATGTGGTCCAGGACGCGGTGGACCTTCCCCTGTGCATCGACAGCCCGAACCCCCGGGTGTTGGAAGCCGGTTTGACCCGGCACCGGGGCAAGGCCCTGGTTAATTCCATTTCAGCCGGGAAGGAACGCTGGAAGGAAACGCTGCCGCTCCTGATTGGGTATAAGGCTTCGGTGGTCGCCCTGTGCATGGATGACGGCGGTATGCCCAGGTCGGTGGCCGATCGCCTGCGTATGGCCGAAAAGCTGGTACCGGGACTGACGGCGGCCGGTTTGCCGGAAGAAGACATCTACCTTGATCCCCTGATCAAGCCGCTGGGCGTCGACGGTTCACACGGTCCCGAGGCGCTGGAGAGCACCCGGGCCCTGCGGGAGAAATACCCGCGGGTACACCTGATCAGCGGCCTTTCCAATATCTCCTACGGTCTGCCGCGACGGCGGCTTTTAAACCGCGCCTTTGCGCTGATGGGTTACACCCTGGGCATGGACGCCTTCATTCTCGATCCCCTGGACCGGCCGTTGATGTCCCTGCTCACGGCGGCCAATGCCTTGGCCGGCCGGGACGAATTCTGCCTGGATTATATTGCGGCCGAACGGGCCGGAAAGCTGCTGGAGTGAGTCTGGAACCGGGCGCATGGATCGTGTGGCAGGTCAATCCCGGCCTTTTGCCGATGGTGGGGGTGATGCTGTGGTGACTTCGTCCGGGGTGGCGTTGGCGGAAATAGTCGACTCCATCAATGCCGGCAACGCCGGCAGAGTCAAAGAGGAGATCCGCTACGCGTTGCGTCGCGGCGTGGACCCCACCCGCATCGTAACCGACGGCATTGTAAAGGCCATGGATTTGATCAGCGAAAAATTCGAACGTAGCGAGATTTACGTCGCCGATCTGATAACGACGGCCCGTGCCATTCATGCCGGCATGGAGGAACTGAAACCCTGCCTGGTCAGCGGCCAGGTGCGGACCGCGGGAAGGGCCGTGATCGGCACCGTGCACGGCGACATCCATGACATCGGCAAGAATCTTTTGGGTATCCTGCTGGAAGCCTCCGGGTTCGAGGTTGTCGACCTGGGTGTGGATGTGGCGCCGAGCGGCTTTGTGGAGGCGGTAATCAGGCACCGTCCCCATGTGCTGTGCCTTTCCGCCCTTCTTACCTCAACCGTCAAAGGCATGGAAGACACCATTGAGGCCCTGGAAGACGCCGGGTTGCGCCAAAAGCTGAAGGTAGTGGTCGGCGGGGCCCCGCTTTCCGCCGCCAGGGCGACCCAAATGGGGGCCGATGCCTTCGCCCCCGACGTGACCGCAGCCATCCCGCTGATCAAGGAACTCACCGGTCCAAAACGGGCGACCGCCCTGCTGCCGGCGACCATGGCCCATTTCCTGGGTGAGGGCTCGCTGGAAGAACTGCAAGAGTCCTTTAGCAAAATGTCCGGTTTGCACCTGGCCGTGATGGATGCCCGCGGCAACCTCCTTTCCCCGCCGGGGCGGTTTTTTGACTGCTCCCGTTTTTGCCGCGGCCGGAACTGCTCCGGGGAATCGACCTTCGGGGAAGATCTGACCGCCCTGGCCGGCCGCTTCAAGAGAGCGTTCGTTTACCGTTGCCGGGCCGGGCTGGTGGAGATCTCCCATCCCCTGGCCAACGAGGACGGCATAGTGGGAGCGATCCTGTGCGGCCATTGCCTGCTGAGCGGTGACACCGGACGGGATAAGCCTCCGGATCCGCCGGTCCTCTCCGTCGGGGAACTGGAGGCTGTTTGCGGTCTGCTTTCCTTCATCGCCGGGCAGATCGTGCAGTTGAACACCGTGCTGGCGGCCAAGCAGGAGGTGGAGGAGGAGCGCAACGGCATCATCCACTTCCTGAAAAACCAGCACCAACTGGAGCAGGCTTTGGGCGATGCGGAGTTGCGGGTCCTGCAGTCCCAGGTCGGCCCCCATTTCCTTTTCAATGCGCTCAACACCATTGCCCGCCTGGCGCTCTTCGAGACGGCGCCGGAAACGGAAAGGATGGTCCGGGCCCTCGCCCGCCTCATGCGGTACACCCTCTACCAGGTGAGGAGCCTGGTTACGGTGCGCGAGGAACTGGCCGTCGTACGGGACTATCTGTTCATTCAGCAAACCCGTTTTTCCGACCGGCTGACCAGTGAAATAGACGTCGACCAGGCTCTCCTGGAGGCCCGCCTGCCCGGCATGACGTTGCAGCCGCTGGTGGAAAACGCCGTCATCCACGGCCTGGAGCCCTTGAAAGAAGGCGGGGCGATCGGGGTCAAGGGGCGGCTTTGCGGTGATCAGGTCTGCCTGGAAATCATTGATACCGGTTCGGGGATACCGGAAGAATTACAAAAAGAAATTTTCGGTCTCGAGGTCCGGTCCGGCGACCGGGGCCACGTGAGCGGCCTGGGCCTGACCAATGTTTTCCGCCGCCTGCAGCATTACTTCGGCGCTGACTGCACCCTGAACGTGCAAAGCGGCCCCGGGGCGGGAACCAGTGTCCAGCTTACGTTTCCCTTTTCCGGGTTGGAAGGGGGGTAATTGAAAGTGCTCAAGCTCGTCATCGCCGACGATGAACCGCTGGAACGGCAGGCTATCCGCCTCGTCCTGGAACGCATGCGGCCGCGGTACCGGATCGTGGCCGAGTGCGGGGATGGCGCCGGGGCGGTGGCGCTGGCCGGCGAACTGCGTCCGGACGTCCTGCTGCTCGACGTAAAGATGCCGGAAATGGACGGCCTCGCGGCCGCGAGGGCCATCCGGGAACTGCTCCCCGAAGCCCGTCTGATCTTCGTGACGGCCTACGGTGAGTTCAGCTATGCCCAGGAGGCCGTCGCCCTGGGCGCGTCCCAATACGTCCTGAAACCGGTGGCGGGAGAGGAATTGGTCGCGCTTTTGGACGACGTCGCCCGGGAGATAGCACGGGAGCGGGCGGCCCGGAACGAGTTCCACCATCTCCAGGCGGCCCTTAAAGAGATGATCCCCCTGATCCGCCTGGGTTTTGCCCTGGACTTAGTGGGTGGTAACATCAGTCTGGAAGAAGCGCGGGCGCGGGCGGAATTTCTGGGCCTCGACGTTCTGCCCCGCCTGGTTCTGCTCCTTGCGGTGGACAACTTCGCTCCGGGAACGGAAATCGAACGCCAGTTCCTGAAAAAGCAGATTTTGCGGATCGTCGGGGATGCCCTGCTCCAATGGCCGGGTTCGCTGGTGGCGCCGGGCTTTGCCGATGAATTCATCGTCCTCCTGCCGGTCGAGCATTTGTCCGGGGCCGTTCGGGAAGCGGGCATCGGCTTGGCGGAGCGGCTTTGTGAGGCTGTCCGCCGGCTGACCTCCCTGACCGTGACCGTAGGGGTGGGCCGTCCGGCCGATAATCCGGCCGGTCTGGGCCGCTCGTACGCCGAGGCGGCGGCCGCCGCCGAATACCGGGTTCTCTACGGCGGGGACCAGGTCATCCACGCCGACGACGTCACCGTTCGGCCCGGGTCCCGTCCGCATTTCACCTCCCGGGCCGAGCAGGAACTGGCCAACGCGGTCCGGCTGGGTGACAGGGAAGGATCCTTGCGTCATCTGACCGCAATGATTACCGGTATGAAGTTGAACCCGTTGAACCCGGAAATACCGGTGTTAAGGATGAAGCTCCTGGAACTGGCCGGCCTGGTTACCCGTTCGGCCCTGGAAGGGGGGGTTGATCCGGAGGAAACGGCCGGTCTTTTCCTCACCGCTGAAGTCCGGGACCCGGCACCGCTGGATGAAGTCCGGGCCAGAATGGGCGAAAAGATCGGCATCCTGGCGGACAAGGTCGCGGAGGCCCGGGAACGGCGTAACAGCAACCTGGTCCGGCGGGCGGTCAAATTTATCAAGGAAAACACCCACCGCGACATCTCCCTGGAAGAGGTCGCCCGGCAAGTGAATCTGAGTCCCTGTTATTTCAGCCGTCTGTTCAAGAAGCTGGCCGGGGAGAACTTTGTCGATTACCTGACCCGTTTGCGGCTGCAGACGGCCAAGGAACTGTTGTCAACCACCGGCTTGCCGGTAACCGAAATCGCCGTGCGGGTGGGATACCGTGATTTCCGCTATTTCGGGCAGGTCTTCAAGAGGCAGGAAGGATGTACGCCCACCGCCTTCCGGCGCCAGGCCGACCAGGGAGTTTGAATTCGGTTGATTCCCGGCAAGGAAGGTTACGATGATGTGATCTGGTGGTGGTTCCCCGGCTGGAGGTTTCCCTGCCGCGGTGGGTGATGCCGCCGGAATCAGGGGCTGGGTTGCAGTCCTGGCCGGGCGGGTTCAACCCGTGGAACTTCCGGCCCGACTTCCAGGAACGGTTTGTCGATGCCTTGGGTTTTTAGCTGAAAGAGCGGAGGCGTGAACAAATGGCTAAGGCGGTTATTAAATGCGGTGTCTGCGGTTTCACCATCAACGCCCGGGCGGACTGCGGGGACGGCCGCCACGTGAAACTGCAAATCGTTAGCGACTGTCCGAACTATCGGAAGATTGCGGCCGAACTGCAAGAGGTGGATGCCTTCGAGGAACTGTTTAAGAAAAAGCTCGACGGCACGGTTTACCGGCTTTTTGCCCGGTACAGCCCTCATCCCGGTTGCCCCGGTCCGTCCGGCCTGCTCAAACTGATCGAGGTCGCCGCCGGCCTGGCTCTGCCGCAGACGGCCTCCCTGGAAATCAGCAAAGAGGATTCGTGAAGGTGCCTGGTATCTTGCGCCAAGCAGGCCGGTCAGCAGTTCTTTGATCCGGTACCGGCCAAGGAGGGGGTAAATTTGGTTTGGGTGGAAACGTTTGAGGCCGGGGAGGTTTTCCCGGACCCCGGAGACTTGGCCCGGTACCTCAAAACGGGCCCGTCCCTTTCGAACGAGTTGCCCGCCCTGATCGATTCCGCGGCGGAGATCTTCGCCGGTCACGCCACTCCCAGGGGAGTCTGCCGTCTGGTCGACGTACCGGCGGAATCCCCGGAACCGTCCCAGGCAGCAGGACTGCTCCTCCGGAGTCCCCTTTTCGCCGGCGCTACCAAACTGGCCTTTCTGGTGGCCACGCTGGGGCCGGGACCGGAGGAGCGCATCTCCGCCTTTTTCTCCGGCGGCGACTACCTTGCCGGCTGGATACTGGAAGCCTGTTCCCTGGCCGCCCTGGACAGCGTCGTAAAAAAGCTGGCCGCGGCCGTCCAGGCCCAGGCCGGACCGGAACTGCGGGTGGGGAACGTGCTCAGTCCGGGTTGTCACGCTCTGCCCCTTTCCACCCAAAAGATCATCTTTGCCGGCGACTGCGGAGCGGCCATCGGGGTCCGCCTTAACGACTCCCAGCTCATGTTGCCGCTCAAGTCCACTTCGGGCATTCTGCCGCTGGGCAGGGAACTGGCCTACCCCGCCGGAAGTGATACGTGCCGTTTTTGCAACCGGCGCCAGGACTGTGTGTACCGGTATGCCGGTTGATCATCCGGCTGCCGTTCCGTGAAGCGCCATCCCCGCGGGCAGGCGGAGTAGAGGGGAATCCGGCGGTCCCGGCTGGGTTTGGGAATGCCGGAAAAGACCGGGGGTAATTCACACAATGTTGTGCGCATTAATGGCCTAACCATTGATAAACCACGTCGGATGGGGGGTATTGTGAAGGCTGATTATGACGGAATAAATGTTCACCCAGACAAGGGCGACCCGTGACTTTGAAGGAGGAATGCCGCATGGAAATGACGCCGCGCGAGAGAGTTCTGGCTGCCTTACGCAGGGAAGAGCCAGACCGTGTTCCCTTCCTGGAAAACGACATCGAAGAAGAACTGCAGGTCTCCATAATGGGGCGCTCTGGTTTTACCCCCCCCGAGCTATGTGCAAAAATCGGTTTGGACGGGTTCGGTTTCCACTACCCGGGGGAACGGGCGGGAGCAGGGCAGGCCTTACAGAGTACGGCTAAATTCGGTCAGGATTATTACTACCCGGAAAAGATCACCTTCGATTTCGTACCCCCCTGGATCGCCGAGATGGGCGTTGATCCGGATACGGGTCGCACCTATGTGGCCAAGGGGCTGTTGACCTCTCCTGAGTCACTGGCCCTTTTCGACCGCTATTTGCCGGATCCGGACCATCCCGCCCGGTACGAGCGGGTAGCGCAATGGATCAAAAAATACCGCGGCGACTATGCTGTTTTCGCCCGGATCCGGCTGGGAACGGCATCCATGCTTGAAAGCATGGGGCTGGACGTCTTCAGTTACGCCAGTGTGGACAATCCGGATTTGATCTCCGCAATCCACCGCCGCTTTTCAGCGTGGTCAGCCCGCGTGGTGGACCACTTAAACGGGATGGACATCGATTTTCTATGGGTCAACGACGACCTGGCCTGGAACAACGGTCCGTTCATGTCGCCGCTCACATTCCGGGAATTGATCCTGCCCCACATGCGTACCGTCGCCGAGCGTATTCGGAAACCGTGGATTTTCCACAGTGACGGCAACATCTTTCCGCTTCTTCCGGACCTGCTTACCCTGAACATGTCCGCCATCCATCCCATTCAACCGGCCGCCATGGACATCGTCAGGATGAAAAGGGAGTACGGGGACCGGGTTTGTATCGTAGGCAACATCGACCTTGATTATACCCTGTCCCTGGGCAGTCCGGCCGAGACGGAAGCGGAGGTAAGGGAAAGGATCCGCACCGTGGGGGCCGGCGGCGGCTACATTGTGAGCAGCGCCAACAGCCTCACCGACTATTGCCGGTTGGAAAACGTGCTGGCTATGGCGGGGGCGATCAAGAAATACGGCCAGTATCCGCTGGAGGTATGAACGGCGATCCGCCGGAAGGTCATCCGGCCGGTTAAGTGTAAACGAATGTAACTACTCAGGCCAGCCAAATAAGCCAGCACTAATAGGGGTATCTGGATTTAGATACCCCTATGTTTAGGAATAATTGGAAACACTTTTATGGGGGTGCCTGTGGTGGCTTGAAGGGTTTTCCTTGGAACAGGTTTTGGATGGCTGTGATTACCTGGATCCCGTGCTTTTTAACAGTTGAGATATAGCCCCTACAGCGACAGAAAACTTCTGCACCGTGCTGGGTACGAAAACAACCAGAGATTTTCTGCTGGACCTTCACCATTCGAAAGTCGCGTTCTCCTTGATTATTGTCGAAAGGAACCTGAAAGTCATGCATGAAAGTCAAAGTCTCACTTGACCTTTTCTTGAGGCGATCGAGCAGATTCTTTGGTTTTGTCTGCTTTTTGCGGCCTTTTCTTCCCGGTTCGGAGGAGATGCTCGGGGGATTCTCGGTCAAGCCTTTTTCAATGATGGCTCCATAGTTTTCTTCAAAGGCTGCGATTTTCTCCGGACACAATTTATCAGCAATGGGTTTAGTCTCATCGACTACACGCTTAATTTCACAGAGCAGATCTTTCATTGCTGTGGCCCATTGCTGGTCGCCCTGTTCTTCCGCGGCAGTAAGTTCGCGCAGGTGGTGAGCATTGCAGGGTGCGTGCCTAAAATTATCATATTGGTAATAGGACGGCAACCCGTCATGGACCACCGTTCCTTTATAATTAGGCAGTATTCCCATATCCCTGGTGGCCTCCTTGCCGCGTTTGGGGTGGATGGCAAGGAAAGTTAGTTTATCAGTGGATGCCACATGGACCCATTGCCGAGTCGTGTTGACATGGGCACCAGTTTCATCGCAATGGATTACTGGCTGTGCAAGCAACTGCTCTTTGATTTCTTTTTCAACCGGTTCCAAGAAGTCATAAGCAGTGTTTACCGCATTAATAATGGAAGCCTGGCTGAAACGATGGTCGAAAAGATCAGCAAATACTTCTGCAGTACGCTCCAGGGGCAGCAGTTGATACTGATTAAAATAAACCGCCCAGGCTTTAATTTGAGGCCCGTATTGCACGGGTTCGCGCACATCCGTCGGCAGATCGGCCTTATTGACGCAGCCACAATCAGGGCAGTATTTGATCTCAGCCTGATGCTCGGTTACCTCAATCTTGACCGGAGGGATGTCAAATACCTGGTGCCTTTCCCAGCTTGCAACCGGAGTATCTACCAAGGATCGGCTGCACTTTTTGCAAGAAAGGGCATGGTGGACAACGGTGTGATCAGGGTTATCCGTCATCTCCAGGGTATGCCCGGGATGGCCCTTCTGGCCTCCGGATGACCTATCGCTTTTAGGGCGGGTTGCTGCGGTCCTTGGAGGCTTGGAAAAAACATCACTGGAAGGAGGCTTGTTACTATTCCGACTGTTTTTATGCAGTTGCTCGTCCTGGGCCTTTATTCGCTCGCTTAATTCGGCAATAGTAGTAAGAAGCTGTTGTATTCGCTCGTTTAGCTCACCAATAGTAGCGATAAGCCCTTGTATTAGTTGAAATATGGCTGCTGGTCCTTCCTTGATTATGGTCCAGACGTTTTCCGTGCTCATGGTCTCCAACACCTCCTATAATATGTGAGGTGCAGTTGCTTGAAAGCCAGGGTTTCTGGCGACAACCAACTCATGTTGGCCACATCGGGTTGTTATGTGGCTAACCATATGTATATCACGAGCACAAAAAATTGTCTAAGGCGGATTTTAACTAAATTCCCGAATACAACGTGACTAGCTTATTCTTGCTTGGATTATGTAGTTGGGACGGCCATTCTCGATGAACGCATTTTTTGATCCTGCCCCGCAACGACCCACAGTGGGCTGTCCTGAACGGAAGATCCCCAGGGGTTTTCAGGTGAAGACACGTCATCAAACAGCCAGGCCTTCGGGTTATCATCAGATCAGACGGGCCGGGCCGTACCCGTCAACGGGACGACTCCCAGGTTGTGCCGACTGAGGAGTAAAAGAGGAGAAAAGCGGAGGGGCTGAGTAGTTACTTTTCCTGCGTATTCGTCGCCGGGGAATCGCACCCAGGGAGTCAGAGCCGGTACATCCGAATGTCTCAGGCTTGCGCTCAAAACACACCACATCGACACCGGTCACTACCGAAGCCGTACCCAACCTTAGATGCGGGGGCCATCTTCAGTCGCGCCGGTGTCCAGTTAGGATGGGAGGGTGATGTCCTCTATTCCTGGTTTCTGAAACATGCTTAAACCCGCATAAACAGGCGTAAACATATCCCTCGCCCACTGACTGAGTGGGGTGGCAGCGTCACAGGATTCAGCTGCTGAGCTGCGGACTCCCGTTCGCGCTCCGGGTGGCTCACCATGGGGATCATCGCCGCCTGGCCGGGGGCACCAGTTCTGCCCGGCAGGGGGGTGTTACCCACGACCCACCCTGCGGGTGGGTACCCCGTGGTCGTTGACTGTATGGC
>JAJYZD010000292.1 GCA_021800315.1 Bacillota bacterium
GTCCTTTCCTTTGGCCGCCTTGATGCCGGCTTCCAGGTCGGCAAATGAAACGGCGCAGTCACGGTTGCAGCATATTTCGAGGTAACGTAGCCTGCCCCGCCCGAATATCCGCAAACGGTGGCGGGCAATGCCCTCCACCGGTACGAGATTGGGCCTGGGAGGCAGGGTATCCAGCCACATCTGCACCAGGGAAGCCGAGTGCCCGACACTAACCACGGTGCGGCACAAATGGGCCAGCGGGATCCGGTGCGTCCCGGGCAGTTCCTCTTGCCAAACGAGGTACACTTTGGGGTCATGCGGTATGGCAACGGGGAAGGAGCGGGGCTGACGGGAGCGCCGGTCGGGCAGGACCCCGAGATCCCGCCGGGTGTCGTTTACGGGAACATAGCTGATTGCCGGCCGCTCGGAACCGTCAACATGCCTGTACTCGGCTCCGCTCGCCACGATGCCGGGCGGTTGTAACCCTTCCAGCCATTCCAGGGCCGCCCGCCCGGCCGGATCCCGGTCCGAACCGAACCAGGCCGCCGCCAGGGCCATGAAGACCCGGTCCGGATGCGGGGGCCATTCCGCCCTCTCCTTCTTCGCGCCATCGGCGGCGGCGCAAGCCCAACCGTTCAAATAGTGGATACCTATGCCGAACATGCGCGTACTCCTATGAACCGGACCGGTTGGCGGCCAGCAGTTCCTGACTGTTTCTCACCAGTTGCAGCAAGTCATCCGAAGGTACGAGATCGAGTTTTTCTTCCCACGGCAAGCCCTTGGACAGGGCTTCCGCCAGAGTCTGATCAAAAAGCGCGACAGCCTGATTGGGATCAAGGATGAAGGATCTTGGCTTCTCGCAGGGGTTATCCAGCAGTTCCCACACAAACGGACCGGTGGGAAACAGGTGGCACCGGGAACGCAGGTCGGCCCCCCCGGCCCTGACCATTACGGCGGCCGCCAGTCCCAGGGCGGCCAGGACCGTCCGCGCGGCGGCATCCACCCCGGGATCGGACACAGCGTAGCCGGCGGTCGGGAAAGACAGACGGCGCAGTGCCACCAGGGACAACACCGTGGTTTGTACGGCTTTTCCGATGGTAAACCCGCCGCTTTCGATACCGGGAGTAACATTGCCGTGATTGACCTCGGACGGTTTACCCTTCTCGCCGAGCTTCAGCGGCTGGCCTTTGCCGTCTTTCTCCGCCGAACCGGAGTCCAACGTCCAGTGCGGGACGGCAGCACTCTTAGCCGCCCGCTCATAGATCGTTCCCGCTGCGAGTGTAATCTGGAGCGGGTCGATCCTGCTGCTGGTCCTTACCCCATCCTGGGCGTGGTAGCCCACTATTTCCGAAACCATCGCCCGCTGGAACTTAGCACCCAGCCCCCCGCGCGGCCCGGTGGAATCCCATAACCCGAAGATCAGGGCCGTAGGGCACAGACCGAACAATCCCCGCGCGTTCCCCGGTTCCATGGTATCGAGTAACCGGCCCTTGGTTGACTGACGGAAAAGCTTGCCCTCGGCGGGTACCAGGCTGTCGCGGAAGATGGCGTCCGCCACCCGGTGCGGCGCTTCCAGGCTGGTCACCCGGAGGGGTTTGGGAATGTCTTCGAACTTTACACTGACGACCGGCAACCTTATTTGACCCGATTCCACGGCGTCCAGCAGCGACATCTCCATCCGGTTGGCCTGGGACTGGACCGAATCCAACAGCACGCACGGAACCGGCTGGCCGCCGATGATCCGCGTTTCCACCGCATATCTGCCGCCTTCGTAAGTGGGTGGAAACACCTTGTCTCCCGGACCGCCGGCAGGCTGATATTCGGTGATGCAACGGAAGGCGGAAGCATGTCCCGTAACGGCGGCTTTCAGTACATCCAAGGTAAGGGCGTCGCTCACTCTGTCATCTCCTTTTGCCAATTTGTATTTGCCTTGTACGCATTACAACCAGGTGATGAAGCGCGGTTAACCATCCTTTCCATGTATGTCCATTCTACAAAAAACACGGGTAGAAAACAAGGGATTTTTCGCAATCAGTGGAAAATATTTAAGAGCAGGGAAACTGCAGGGGGGATGATGTCTTGAAGTATACGGTAGTGCGCTTCGCTTTGGCCGGGCCGGCCATACCCGGATTGACCGATGCCCTTACGATTGGGGAAAGAATGCGCAAGGCCCTGATGGCCAAGACCCAAACCGTCGAGGGAGGCCAAACGGCTCTGGCCCTTTTCTCCGGGAGGTCGGCCGACGGCAACCGGTTGCGGGATGATCACGCCCACGCCTTTTTCTTGCCTGCCGATGATAACAACGATGGTCAGTTGGACCACCTTACGGTATGGATCCCCGCCGGCATAGACACACCAACGCAAAAGGTGCTGGGCAGGTTACGCCGGCTGTGGGGCGCGGGGGAACAGGACATTTTCACGGCCCTGATGGGGATCGGAAACCCCGCGGATTATGGCGGTCTATTCGTGTCCCGGGGACTTACGCCCCAACTGGCCACCAGCCGGTTGTGGGTTGCCCGCACGCCCTTCCTCTTGTTGCGCCATCCCAAAGTATTTCGCACCGGTAAGCCCAAGGTAGGAGAGAGCGGCTTGCAGATTGACGGACCGGAAGACCAGTTGCGAAAAGAACTGGTCAAACGTGGATTTCCCGAACCACGGCGCGTCGATATCATCTCTTGCATCCTGGTGAAAGGCAAAAAGCTGTATTGGCAGGATTTCCGTACCCATCGTGCCGACGGTGGCGGTCAACCCGCCGTTTCCGGGGGATACGGTTTCCGTCTGAGCTTCGACCAGCCGGTTCAGGGACCGATCTGCCTTGGTTATGGTTGCCATTTCGGGCTTGGCCAGTTCATAGCCGACGGTGTAATTTCTTGAAGGATGTCACGCCCGGGAAGGGGTATGATACTCGTCTGATCGGGTTATCACTAAAGATCATTATCTGATTTGACGAATATATATCCAACCCGGTCATTATTGGGCACCCACCTCACTCCGCATCAGGCCAATGTGCTCCGGTAAAGTCAATCTTGATTGGAGTGAGGGACGTGTCCATGGCATATTGCCGTCCTCCTGAAGACGAGTTGCTTCTCCCCGTGCGCATGCTTAACGAGTTTGCCTATTGCCCCAGGCTGGCCTACCTGGAGTGGGTCCAGGGTGAATTCACCGATTCGGCGGATACAGTGGAAGGGCGATGGCAACACCGCCGGGTCGACCAGCCGCGCAGTCACCAAGGAGAAAAAGACGGTGAAACCGAGACCATTCAGACCACCTCGGTGGACCTCTCCGCTCCCGGGGAGGGCCTGGTAGCGAAGATGGACCTACTGGAAACCACCGGCACCATGGTGACCCCGGTGGACTACAAGCGCGGCAAACGTCCCCACATCGCCCAGGGGGCGTGGGAGCCCGAGCGGGTCCAGTTGTGTGCGCAAGGGCTTATATTGAGGGAAAACGGGTTTTCCTGTGACGAGGGTGTGCTGTATTTTTCCGGATCCAGGGAACGGGTGCGGATTCTCTTTGATGACGGACTCGTTTCCCGCACCCGGGAACTGGCAGCCCAGATGCAGACGGTGATGAACTCGGACTCTGTTCCCGATCCGCTACCAGATAGTCCCAAATGTCCCCGTTGCTCGCTGGTAGGGATCTGCCTGCCGGACGAGGTCAACTTCCTGCAGGAAGCCGGCGGTCCCTATACCGTCCGACCCCTGGCGCCTCTACGGGATGATGCCCTGCCTTTGTACGTGCAGAAGCCCGGTGCCCGGCTGAAAAAGGTGGGGGACACCATCCAGGTGTTTTACGACGAGGAGCGCCTTGCCGAGGCGCGCTGGCTGGAGACCTCCGGCATTGTTCTGTTCGGCCCCGTCCAGGTGAGTACCCAGATCGCGCAGGAAGCCGCCCGCCGGGGCATCCCCATCACCTTCCTGTCGACCGGCGGCTGGTTTTACGGGCTTCTGGAAGGCATGCCCCACAAGAACGTGGTCTTGCGCCGGCACCAATACGCCTGGGCGCAGGACCCCAAGGCCTGTCTGAAACTGGCCCGCCGTTTTGTCCAGGCCAAGATTGGCAACTGCCGTACAATGTTGAGGCGAAACCA
>JAJYZD010000293.1 GCA_021800315.1 Bacillota bacterium
GAGACCCCGGCCGGCACCCGGGTCATAACCTGGGACGTCCCCCCGCCCGGGGATGCCGGAGGCTACCAGGCCGTACTGGACCTGCTGCAGGGAAGAATCCCCGAATTGATAAAGGAGTTAGCGGACGAATGATCAATCTCGAGAGGCACCTCCCCCAGTGGCCGGTCAAACTCCGGCTGGTCAGGCCCGACGCGCCCCGTTTCCAGAACGCGGACCTGGTGCTGGCGGCGGACTGCGCCCTCTTCGCCGGCCGCGGTCTCCACGAACGTTTTCTGGACGGCCGCGCGGTAGCCATCGGCTGCCCCAAGTTCGACGACCCGGCGCTTTACCGGGAAAAACTTGCGGATCTGCTGGCCAAGGCGGCCAGCCTCCAGGTCATCCACATGGAGGTCCCCTGCTGCTCCGGCCTGGCCTATGCGGCCCGCCGGGCTCTGGAGGACTGCGGCCGGGACGTACCGCTGACCACGGTCGTGCTGGGCATCGACGGGCAGGCGCTGGAAAAGGTTCAGGCGGAATAATCTTCCCGGGCACCGTCGCCGCAATCCGGCACCCCGCCGGGCCTGTTCCGGAGGATGCCCTCGAACAAGGGCGGATCGCCGAAAAACTCCTGCACCAGCCGGGGGTCGAACTGGGTACCGGCGTTTTTCCGGATTTCGGCCAGGGCGTCCGCGTGGCTCATGGCCAGACGGTAGGGACGGTCGCTGGTCATGGCGTCATAGGCGTCGGCTATGGCCAGAATCCGGCATTCCAGGGGAATGTCTTCCTCGCGCAGGCCCAGGGGATAGCCCTGGCCGTTCCACCATTCGTGGTGCATCAGGATGAAATCGGCGATCGACGCGAGGTCGGGGGCCGACAGGGAGATCCGGTGCCCGATCTCGCAGTGTTTCTGCATTTGTTGGAACTCCTCCCGGGTCAGCGGACCCGGTTTGCCCAGGATACGGTCCGGGATGCCGATCTTGCCGATGTCGTGGAATTCGGCCAGAAGGCGCAGGCCGGCCACGCTGCTCTCCGCCAGGCCGAGCATCGCGGCCATACCGCTGACAATTGCCCCCAGACGCTCGGCGTGTCCTTCGGTAATCATGTCCCGCGCCTCCAGGGCCCTCGACATGGCCCTTACGATAGCGCTTTTCGCGCTACGGCTGCGGAAGAGTTTGACCCGGTGCATGTTGTTGTCGGCGGCCAGGAAAAGTTGGCTCACCGTGGTTTCCGCCGGCCGGCCCGCGGAAAAACCGACCGAAATACTGAGGGCGAATTTTCCGGCCTCCAGGTTGTAAGCATGGAGCGCTTCCTCGATCTGACCGCACTTCATCTTTACCCCGGTCTCGTCCAGACACGGCAGGAGAATGGCGAACTCGTCGCCGCCGATGCGGGCCACCACGTCCTCCTTGCGAAAGACCCGCTGGATGGTTGAGGCCGCGGCGATCAGCATCTCGTCGCCCACGGGGTGGCCGAGGGTGTCGTTGATTATCTTCAAACCGTCCACATCGCAGACAATCACCCCGGCCCAGGCCGGACACTCGGCCTGCAGCCGGGTCAGTTCCTCCTCGAAGAAGGCGCGGTTGTACAGGCCGGTCAGGCTGTCGTGCCCCCTGGCGAACCGGAGTTGGGCTTCCATGGCCTGGCGCTCCGTGATGTCGATCAGGGATGTAACACTGCTCGCGGTGCCGGGTATTACGGCGTGACTGGCGAAGACATGCCTGACCCTCCCCTCCCGGTCGAGGAAACGGAATTCGTAGGCCGCCGGCGCGGCCCCCGGGTCCTGGCGGCGCCACCGGTGATAGATCCGCATGCGCTCCAGGTCCTCCGGCGCCACGAACTCGGTCCAGCTTTTCTTTCCTTCAATGTCGGCCCGGGAGTAACCCGAGAGTTTTTCAAAGCCGCCGTTGGCCAGGGAGATGGTGGTGTCTTCCTCGACGATTACGGTTGCGGCGCCGGTATTTTCAAAAATGGTCCGGTATTTTTTTTCGCTTGCTTTCAAGGCCTCCTCAATGGCCTTCCGGGCGGTAACGTCCATATAAAAACCCAGGGTGGCCCGCCCGCCGGCGTAGGTGACCGGCACCACAGTCTCCATGATCCAGTGGGTCACCCCGGTTTTGGCTCGCGACCGGTACTCGTAGGGAACGTTTCGTTCCCCTTTGAGCATCATTACCGCCGCGGCCCGGACCATGGGCAGGTCGTCGGCGAACACCAGCGCGGCGGGATCCATGTCCGCCAGTTCCGGCCATTGGTAGCCGGTAAACCGGACGAAGGCCGGATTGACGTACGCGAACCGGCCGCCCTGGATGATGTACACCCCTACGGGCGAGTGATCGAAGACCTTCAACATGGACTCGCCGACAACCCCCGGCTGCTTCAAACACCGCACCCCTCTTCCACCGGCTCTATTCTGCTTTTCGGCACAAGCGGGCAAAGTTTGAAGTCCTTTGCGCTAAAAAAAAACCGGCCCATCGGCCGGGACCGGAAAAACGCCGGTTTTGCCCCTGGAACAGGGGGCCCTAGCTGGCCTTGTCCCGCATAAAGATAACTTTCACCGTCTGCAGGAGGATGACCAGGTCCCGCAGGGGCGAGTAGCCCCGCACGTACAAAAGGTCGTATTTCAGCTTGTCGTTTGAGTCCGTGCTATACCGGCCGGACACCTGGGCCAGCCCGGTGATACCCGACTTCACCTGCAACCGGTAGGCGTACTCCGGTGTTTCCTGCACGAACCGCCGCACGAAGAAGGGCCGTTCCGGCCGGGGGCCGACCAGACTCATATCCCCCTTCAGGACGTTATACAACTGCGGCCATTCGTCCAGCCGGGTGAAGCGCAAAAAGCTTCCGAACCGGGTCAGGCGGGGGTCGTTCCGGCTGGCCAGCACGGGTCCGGATGTTTTTTCCGCTCCCTCCACCATGGTGCGGAACTTGTAGACGCAGAACTCGCGGCCCCTCTCGGTGATCCGCTGCTGCCGGTAAATGGCCGGACCGGGCGAACCGAGCCGGACACCCAGGCCGATCGCGAGCATTAGCGGCGAGAGGACGGCCAAAAGAACGGAGGAAAACAGGATGTCGATGAGCCGCTTGAGCCAGCGCCATTCCTCGGGGATGGTCAGGGGTGAATTCAGGGCGAACACCGGCGTGTCCCCGACCTGTTCCAGGCGGCCGCGCGAGATGAAGATCTCGTAGACGTCCGGCACAATAAACACCGGGTAGCCGCGCGATACCAGGTAGTTGACGAAGGAGATTTTCTCCTCGCTCGGTACGCCCGAACAGATGTAGACTTCCTCCGGCCCGACCGCGTCGACGGCCAGGGGAAACCGCTCGTAGCCGCCCACCGTCCGGCCGGGATCCGCCCCGCCGCAAAGTTCCGGGTTTTCTTCCCCGTCCACCACCAGGGCCACGTCGTCAAAAGCCAGGTTGGCCTCAATCAGCTTGTTGGCCAGGGCGTGAGCCTCACCGGCCGGCCCTACCACCATAAGGCGGCGGACCCGGAAGACCCGCCGTTCGTGCCGCCAAAGCAGGCGGCGCCAGCCGGTCAAGAAGAGCAGTTGGACCGCGAAGCCGATGAGAAACACGGAACGAGGGAAAGCGAAGCCCCGCAGCAGGAAGGACAGGGCCATACTGACCACGGTCAGCCAGAAGACCACGAGAATCAGGGAGAGGAAAACTTCCGGCCATTTCTTGCGGTGGGCGTTGTAAAGCGAATAGATCTGCATCAGAATGACGGTGCAGACGGAGATCCAGGGCCACAACGTGACATAGGCCACAAAGTTGTTCATCGGCAGGGTTCCATACTTGAGGAAATGGGAGATGAACCTCAAGAGAAAGGTCAGGATGGTGGCGGCGTTGACCAGGAGAACGTCCACGACCATCACACCCGGGGTCCAGCGTGTCTTCCTGGCGGCTGCCATCTCTTCATCCACCCTCCCGGCGCAACAAAATGCGGCCTTCCAACCAATCAAACAGTTTACCGACGGATCAGGGGGTCCTTGTCCAACCGGTCCGGCCGGAAAGTCCCATACGTCAGGATACGGTTGCGA
>JAJYZD010000294.1 GCA_021800315.1 Bacillota bacterium
GGTGTGATCGACATTACCGGACCTATTGGAAAGAGCCACTCGCACACCTTGGGTATGGTGGTAACTGCGGCGAACGCCATTGAAGCACAATTAAAGTTAAACCGAACGATGCGCTCACTGGAACTATCCAATGTGTATAAGAATACCATAATTGAGTCTATTTCTCAGGGCCTCCTGGCCGTTGACTCTGCGGGTTACATTACCCAGATCAACAGGGCGGGGGCGGAAATTCTTGGCCTCGATGTTGAAGGAATGCTGAACAGGCCGTGTCATGAAGTGTTGGGTCAGAATGCTGCTGCTATTGTCAATATTGTCAATAGTTCCAAGTACCTCACCGATAAAGAAATAACCCTGCAAACGGGGTCGCGGAAGCAATCCTATTTGCTTACCTCCCGCCCCATAAGGGGCACCACTGTTTGGGGAGGTACGGTCCTGTTGTTCAACGAAATAGCCAGGGCGAGAAAGCTTGTCCAGTTCATGTCAGGCAGTGAGGCTAAACTTACTTTTGAGGATCTTGTCGGTCGGGATAAAGGATTCCTTGAGTCAGTGAAGCTTGCCCGGTCTGTTGCGGATAGCACATCAAGTGTGTTGCTGCTCGGAGAAAGCGGCACGGGTAAGGATATGTTTGCTCAGGCGATCCATAATGCCAGTAGCAGAAAACAAGCGCCCTTTATTGTTATAAACTGCGGCGCAATCCCCAGAGAACTGGTGGCTAGTGAATTATTTGGCTATGCCGAAGGAGCGTTTACCGGGGCCAAACGGGGCGGCAAACCCGGGAAGTTTGAGTTGGCCAACGGAGGTACAATATTCTTAGATGAAATTGGTGAAATGCCGTTGGAACTTCAGATTATCTTGCTACGGGCCATTGAGAACAAGGTAATCACACGTGTTGGGGGAAATGAAGCTATTCCTGTTGACGTTCGAATTATTGCTGCAACCAATAAGAGTATCGAGGATGAGGTAAGGAAGGGCGCTTTTCGTTTGGATTTGTTCTATCGTTTGAATGTTGTGGTAATCAAGATGATTCCCCTACGGGAAAGAAAGGACGACATTATCCTCTTTACTGAACATTTTCTGCAGCAACTGTCCGTAAAATTAAACAAAAGGCCCATTTCCCGGCCTGACGGAGAAACAATGAAGATCTTAAGCTCTCACAGTTGGCCGGGAAACGTCCGCGAACTGCAGAATTTCTTAGAACGGGCCGTGTACACCGGTGAAGAATTCGAGGCCTCATTAAGGGTTCTTCCGTCCGCCGACGGGAAGGGTAATTGCCTTCAGGAGCACTCACCTGTCGATAAGTATGAATCGGAACTCATAAAGGACATGCTGGCCCGCCATAAGGGCAATGTTACCCGGGTGGCGGCCGAGTTGGGAGTCGCCCGCACGACGGTGTACCGCAAGATGGCAAAATATGGACTGTAAACTCGTCAGTGTAGCGTAGTGTGTAGCGCGACACTGTAGTGAAATGAAATGGTTGAAGAGGTTGGCCGGGCCGGCTTGAGAAGGTGAAGAAGCCGCTGGCCGGCCTTTTTATTGGTTTGTCCCGGTCTGGCACGCGAATTGCGCTTAGGCGGTTATGGTGGAGCAAAAACGAAGGGGAGTAATTATGATCACTTCGGCGGATTATATCCAGCGGATCACGGGCCTGAAAAAAAACGTGTTCATGGGCGGCGCCCTGGTTGATCGGAATCATCCCGGAATCCTGCCCGGCATACGGGTGGTTTCCCTCACCTACGACCTGGTCAATGATCCCGTCTACCGGCAGACGCTGACCGCGACCTCCCACCTGGACCACGGGACGATCAACCGCTTCACCCACATTCACCAGGATTCCCGGGACCTGCTGGCCAAGCAGGAGATGACGAGGCTTCTGACCAGGAAATCCGGTTTTTGCATTCAGAGATGCATGGGTGTGGATGTGATGAACGCCCTGTCGGTTGTCACCCGGGAGATCGACGATGTCCGGGGTACGGATTATCAGCGGCGTTTCCTGGCCTACCTGAAGTTCTGGCAGGAAAAGGATATCATGGGCAGTTGCGCCCAAACCGATCCCAAAGGGGATCGCTCCAAGAGACCCCATGAGCAGGCCGACCCGGACGCCTACCTCCACGTGGTGGACAAGAAGGCCGACGGGATCGTAGTGAGGGGAGCCAAAATAGACATAACCACCGCTCCGTTCGCGGAGGAGATAATCGCCATTCCCACGCGGGTGATGACGCCGGCGGAATCGGAGTGGGCTCTGGCTTTCGCCATACCTGCGGATACGGAGGGCGTATATATCGTCAACAGGGCTTCGTCGCCCAGGGAGAGAAAGCACCTTCCGGCGCCGTTCGCCGAATACGGCAGTTCCGACGGGTTCATCATCTTTGACGACGTTTTTGTGCCCTGGGAAAGGGTCTTCATGTGCGGGGAGCACGAGTTCGCCGGCCGCCTGGCCCTGCTGTTCGCTCTTTACCACCGCCACAGTTATACCGGGTGCAAACCGGCCGTGACGGACGTTATCATGGGCCTTACCGCCTTGGCGGCCGAATACAACGGCGTCGCCAAGGCCCCGCACATCAGGGAAAAGCTCGCCCATCTGGCCGGGGTGGCGGAACTGGTCTACGCGGCCGGCATAGCCGGCGCCGTCCGATCCACCAAAGCATCCTCCGGTACCTGTATACCGGAGCCGGTCTACTGCAACGTAGGCCGGCGGCATGCCGGGGAAAACATTTATCACGAGCACGAAATCCTCACCGATGTCGCCGGCGGTCTGCCGGCCACCCTCCCCTTCGAGGATGATTTTTTCAATGAGCGTACAAAGTCGCTGTTAGAACACTACTTAATACGCAAGGAGGGGATCAGCGCACAGGACCAGCACCGCCTATTCCGGTGCATCAGCGACTATAATTGCTCGTCGTTCGGCGGAGTGTGGCAATATGCCGGGGTACATGGCGGCGGTTCGCCGATAATGGAGACCATCGCAATTATGAGCAACTACGATTTGGAACTCAGGAAGAAGATTGCTTGCGAGTTGGCCGGAATAGAGTACTCCATTTAGACCTGCCAGAGGAGATGGTTCAAATTGCCCCACTGCCTGGATCTCTCCGGAAAAACCGCCTTCGTCACCGGGTCCACCAAAGGGATCGGTTATGTGCTGGCGCTGGCCTTAGCCGGCGCGGGTGCCAATATTGTGGTTACCAGCAGGCATCAGGACGAGTGCGAGCGCGTTTGTCAGGTAATCGAAGGGAACGGGGTCAGATCCCTCCCGATCGCTCTCGATGTCAAGAACCGGCTCTCCATGGAGATAGCTGTTGGTAAGGCTGTGAAATACTTTGGTTCGATAGATATTCTTGTAAATAACGCCGGTACCGCGGTAACGAAAAAGGCAGAGGATCTCAGCGAAGAAGAATGGGATATGGTTATGAATACTAATCTAAAAGGCGTATTCCTTTGCTCTCAGGCTATTGGCCGTCACATGATTAAACAGAAGAAGGGTAAAATAATTAACATTGCTTCAATCTTTGGCACTGTTGGGCAATGGAACATCCTTCCTTACTGTGTGGCCAAGGGTGGTGTCATTCAAATGACGAAAGCCCTGTCGCTGGAGTGGGCCCGGTACAACATTCAGGTTAATGCCGTTTGTCCGGGATACGTAAAGACAGCCATGAATTCCGCGGTGCTAGAGGACGAACGGTTAGGCGGCGTTATTATGCAAAACATACCTCAAAAGCGGCTGGGTTTACCGGAAGATTTGGCCGCTGCGACAGTCTTCCTTGCTAGCGGCGGGTCGAATTATATGACTGGTCAGACGATAATTATCGATGGAGGATGGACCGCCAAGTAGTGGGGAAATGAGGTTGCTTCCATAGGGAATCGCCAATTTGACAAGGAGGGGTTAAGCAGTGTCATACTATGACCGCGAGGTGGAAACCCTGACTCGTAAAGAAATCAATGAACTCCAGTTTGACCGGCTGAAGTGGCAGGCTCTTCGCTGCTACGAATCTCCCTTCTACAGGGA
>JAJYZD010000044.1 GCA_021800315.1 Bacillota bacterium
GTAAACTCCCTTCGACCCAAAGACGGCCTCCTCTCATCAAAAAATGAGACTCCGTCAATAGGGTTCGCGATGCGCCACGGATCGCCTTGTTTCTCCTCCAAAGGGCGGTGGAATTCTTTGGCGTCGAGGTGGGGGGAATTAATTGGCGCTAAAATGGCTCAGGTGGGGGAATTAATTGGCGTTCGACAAATGTCTCAGAAACTTGTTGACACCCCAACGACGGCCTGTTGGGGTCGCGGCCCCGGAGACCCCGGGAAGTCGCAAGACGTCGGCACCCTGCAGGTCGAAGCAGCGGCCCGTACTGCCGACATGTCAACTGATTTCCGAGCCGAAATGAGACATGCCGTTCGACAAATGAAATAAGACGCACAAAGTCGGGAGGAGTGGCGCCCGGAAAAAAACAATTCTTTGTCTGGAGCTACGACCCCGGACAACTGGAACCGACTATCCCGCATCAGGGCGGCGAGCCGTCGTGACGAGTGGCGACCCCCGACAGGCCGTAGAGAAGGCAATATCCTACGGCTGCTATGTTCCTGGCTACAATAAGCTCACAAAAATTAACAATTCCAGCCGCCGGGCAATGCGAAATGTTGTAGGTCCCGCCCGCTGATCAGGATTACGCGGCCAGGTAACCGCCAGCGGCCATCGGTCCGACCAGCAGGCTGAAGGTTAATATCGCGCCTACAACCGGTACGGTGACGGCCGTGACCAGACCGACCACCAGCAGGAACCCCGTGTCGAGCAAACGGACCGGTACCCCGCGGGACTGAGCTATCTCCGGCGAGACGGACGCCAGGAGCAGGGGCCGGTACAAAAGGGCGATGGCCGCCAAAGAAACGAAGCCGAGGATGGCCGTATCCCGGATCTGTCCGGCGCTTATGCCGACGACCTGGCCGAACAGCAGGACGTAAGCGCCGGTGGCGTACCGGTTGGTCAGGGAGAGAAAAAGGGCGCCTGTTCCCAGGGCCGCGACCAGGGTTAGGGCCGTGACGACGTCATGGCGTTTCCGCCTGCTGCCGGCTTCGATCATGAGCGCTCCGCCCAGGGCGAACACCGCCAGCCCGTGGAGCGGATTGATGCCGGTCAGCACCGACCCGGCGGCTCCGGCGAAGCCGGCTTTCGGCAGGGCGTGGGCTACAAAGGCGGATCCGCGTATAACCATGAAGAATCCAGTAAAAGCGAAGCAAGGCGGTGCTCAGGAGTTGCCCGATGAGGAGGGACACCTCCTCCACCACGACGGCCAACAAAACGGTGAACAGGACGCTGACGACCCGGACCGGGACTCCGCGCGTCCCGGCCAGCTCCGGATCGACCGAGCATAGCAGCAGGGGACGGTGGATCAGGCCCAGGGTGAGCGAGGCCGCGATTGCCAGGGCGGTTACGACGGTGGCCGTGGAGGGGGCGACCACGAAAATAGAGCCGAAAAGGATCAGAATCGGCGCTCCCACGTTACCGGTAAAGTGGGTGTCTAAATAGAGGAAGAGCGCCTCCACGCCCAGGGCGAGCGCCAGGATAATGCCATCGGGCCGGCGGCCGCCGCCGTGCGCATGACCAACCGGATGGGCCGGGCCATATTATGGGCGGCGGCCTTGGGAGTGTCGGCCATGTGGCTGGGTTTTTAGGGTGTTCGGATGTTCGCGCCGGATTTGACAGGAGGGCGGGCCGTTGGTAAGATTAGCCTAAACAGCCGGAGGTGGGAATGTGGATGGTGGGACTGCCCGGTGGGACGATCTCCTGGAGGCCCAACGCCTCCTGCAGCGGCACTTTCCGGAACTGGTGATGGTGGGTGGTTCGGCCGCTATCTTGCATGCCGGGCACCGGCTGTCCGTTGACGCTGACCACGTCCTGGCTGATCTGCGATCCCGGTTTCCGGAGATGCTCAAAAAGCTGGAGAAAATGGCCGGATGGCGGACGAACCGCCAACAGCCCCCGGTTCTCATCCTCGGTAATTTCCAGGGTGTGCCCACCGGGATCAGGCAACTACGGCGGGCCCGGCCCCTGGAAACCGGGGAAATTTCCGGTATCCGGGTTCCCACCCTGTCCGAGATGACCCGGATCAAGGGGTGGATGATCGCTACGCGCAATGCGGTTCGTGACTTTGTCGATTTTTGCGCCCTGGCGGAAAAACTTGGACCCGGTTTCGTGGCCGCCCTGGCTCCGATGGATGACCTTTATCCCCAACCGGAAGGCGAGACGACCCTTCGCCAACTCGCCCGGCAGCTGGCCGAGCCGGCGCCTTACGACCTGGCCACGGAGGTTCATGCTGTTGCGCCGTTAAGGGATTTGCAGATACCATGGAACGACTGGGACTACATTGTCACCTTCTGCCATGACCTCTCCAAACAAATAGCTGTAAATCTGGTTCTGGCCTAAGATGAGAGAAGGGAGAGTAATCCTGCGTGCTGCACCGGCACCTTGAAGACGGGTTTGCGGACACTCCGATGGCTGTCGAAGACGTCCTCGATCACGGCAGCGTGGCCGACTGGCGCGACCTGGCCGCCCGGGTGCGGCAGCATCCGTACGGGGAAGCAGCCCGGAGCCTGCGGCAGGTGCTGGCAGGCACCTATATGTACGGTACCACGCGCATATGGATAGAGTTTTTGCGCAGCCTTACGGGCGAAAACCTGAAGATCAACGAGGCGGCCAGGAAGAGATGGGAAGAATGCGCGAAATACGGGTATTAGACAGGAGTGAAGCCTCGGGGCTTCGCTCCCGGAGTTTTCCGCCGCTGTTGCTGTCGGATGGCCGGGAACCTCGCCGCCGCGAAAACCCTGGAGCATCTGGCGGACCGGGCGCCAGACGGCGGCGCAGGCCTGAGATAAGCCGTCCGGCGGGGGGCCGCCTCAGCCGGGCCGTGGTCTCCGGCTGAAACTCCGGGCCGCCGCCAGGAACAGGATGCCGCCGATGAGGAACCACGGTTCCCACAGCAGAAGGTACCAGCGCAGTGCGGTTGCTCCCACAAAGGCGGGAAGGGCGATGACCCCGCCCTCCATGAGGCCGAATTCGACCAGATTGGCGGCGCCGTAAATGGCCAGAAGAACTCCCGCGCCCCAGGCGCCCGCGAGGAGCAGCCAGCGGGGGACCACCCGGCCCCAGGGCCGCGCCAGCGACAGCGCCAGCACCCCGGCCAGCACCTTCAGGCCGCCGGTAACCCACGCGAGGGCTGCCAAGCCCGGGTTGTGCGTCCGGGCCAGTTCCCGCAGACCGGCGGCGAGGGTATTGAGACCGATGGTTCCGCCCGCGGCCCAGTAGAAGCTGACGACGGAGAACAGGAACGCCCAGACGGCGGCCGCATAGGCCGCCGGGAACCGCGTAGACCCCCTCCGGTCGCTCCGTGGTTTACAGAAATTGCGGCTGAACGCCCCCAACCTTGTGCTGGGGGATGAAAGCCGCCCACCCGAAGTACGGCAGGTGGCTATACCACCCGCAGCCCCTTGCCATAACGTACCGGTTTGAGACGGTCAGCACGAACAGGCTTAGACACATCCCTTAGACGAACGTAATCGCCATGGTTTTGTGTTCCGCGAACAACATATTTCTTGCCGTCATATAGGACAATATCGCCCGGCTGATATGGATAGCGCTTCTTGCGCAACTGGTACCGACCTTTGGAGATTTTCGGGCCGCGATGAACTCGTAGATTTTCACCGTTCTTATTCTTATTCCTGGTGCGACGACCACAATTGAGGTCCTGACCGGAAGCATATTGCCCAGTGCGCCGATCAATATATCGAGCGTCGTAGAACGTGCGGAGACACCGGTTGTTGCGACGTACCTGCTCTATCCGGATCAGGGCACATCTGCGCGTCCCTTCCGTACCACCCGCGATGCAGAAGGCATCATTGGCGTGACTCTTCGGCAACTTCATCGCTATCCGCTTGCCCTTAGTAAGGTAACCATAGGTAGGTTGTGCTTTCAACTTCCCGGTCAAACGCCAACGCACGGTGGTCATAAATGTTTCCGGCCGGAAGGACTTAACCTTGGGTTCCCAACCCCGGAGGAATTTCCCTTCCTGGTGGTTTTCGGGGCGATGGCATTTGTCGCATAATGTTGTGAGATTGCCGGGCCGATCCGTAGCGTCGCCCCTCCCAAACCCGATGTGGTGAACCTGGAGCACGGGGTGCGGGTCCTTGTTCCGGCAATCTGGATTCTGGCACCGATGACCATCACGGTGCAGAATGTATTCACGCAGGTGTAAGAAACCAGTCTGCTCGCCCTCCTGGTATTCCTGGCCCTGGATACCCGGTGTTTTGATGGCCTGGATATCGAAGTTTGCCACCTCGATCACCACTTCCGTAACCGGCAGGAGGGACTTGATGAAGTCGATCAGACGGAGGTGGCTGTCAAGCTTGTGCTGAATGCTGGGAGCCAACCATCCCTCCGGCCGTCTCCGGTTGGCAAACCGGGGAGCGCGGTAGCGCTTCCGGGCCCTGCGCTGACGCCCGTTTTCCCGCCGTTCCCCGTTCCTTTCCACCTGGCCCTCAAGCAACTGGCACTCTCCGGCAATGAGTTCCTTGTCTCCGGAAACAGCCGAAAACCCGACCATCGAATATCCGGCGTCAACCCCAAGATTAACCGCCTGCGTGTAGGGAGTGGTCTTGTAGGTCAGCCTGATGGTGAACGGGTTCGACCGCACCACAACCGCCCGGCCGTCCTTGAGCATCCGCCGTACCTTACCATGTCTTTCAGTAGGCATAAGCGGGTTGCCGTCTTTGTCCAGTACGTAAACCATTCGCTGCGACCTCCTTGCGGAGAGTAAGCCCGCCTTGCAGCGGTGGGTCCACTTCCCCAATGTTGCACCGGGTTTTGCGCCGGCAGCACTTCTCCTACGCCCTCAGAGATGTTTAACCGCCGGCCGCAGGGCCTGGGACGTGTGGAGAATCCACAGGGTGCCTATGCCCCGAATGAAAGGATTCGCCGGTGTAACGTAGCCTGTTCGCCAGAGGTCCCGACAGACTTAGGGTAATCAACTGGACTACGAGTTGCCCCGCAGTCTCCGGCCAGGTCCGGAAGCCTGGTGGGTTTCCCCTCCAAGCCCCCGGCCTCGTGCCGGGGGTGGTTGACCGGCTATTCTGAACACATCCCTCTCAGTCGGTTTACCTTGGGCACGCAACCCCACCGGGCAGGCCGCCAGGGGCAGGCGCACCGTGAAACGGCTGCTCCGGTCCGGGGAGGATTCCAATCTCTACCGTACCGCCGTGCAGTTCGACCAGGCTGCGGACGATGGCCAGGCCCGGGCCGGTGCCTTCTGCCGTCCGGGAGCGCGCCTTGTCCGGCCGGTAGAAGCGGCCCGCCGCAATCCCCGATCTGTTGGGCGAAGTCCACCTGTAGCGGACCGATGGTCACCGCCGCCTCCCCCGCGGGGCCGACGCGGGCACGGGGCGCGATACGGCGCGCACGCGGGCCGGCAGCTGGCGCAGGCAGACCGGCTTGACCAGGTAGTCGTCGGCCCCGGGTTCCAGACCGACGATGATGTCGGGTTTCTCGTGCCAGCGGCCCGTACCCGCCGGATTACGTCCAGGTCGCTGGTGCCGGGGGGCATCCGGTCGGGAACGGGGAGATCCGGTTGGCGCGCCTGCCAGAGGCGCAAAGCATCGGACCAGCCGGTCGACGGGACCGGCGTTTTTCTCCAGCACCAGCATATCCCCTTGCACCATGGTAACCTTGGTTGTTCCCCGGCCAGGTGCGGGATAGTCGCGGGATGAATGCTTCCGGGCCGGTCCGGCGAGGGGAGTGTCACGCCAGTAACGCTACGGCCTGGACGAAACCGTCCTCCGGGTAGCCCTGCAGGGTAATGGCCTTGGCCGGGCATTCGCCGGCGCAACTGCCGCAGCCCTGGCAGAGGACCGGCTCGATTTGGACGCGGCCTTCCACGATGCGGGGGGCGTTGAAGGGACAGAGACGGACACAGGTCAGGCAGGCGGCGCATCTTTCCGGCTCCACCGCGGCTACCCGGGCGCCGGACCGGTACTCCGGCCGGCTGAGGATCCCGGCCGCCCGGCCGGCCGCCGCCTTGCCCTGGGCCACGCTCTCCTCGATGTTCCTGGGTCCGTGGGCCAGGCCGGCCATGAACACCCCGGCGGACGTGAAGTCGACCGGACGGAGCTTCATGTGGGCTTCCAGGAAGAAGCCGTCCTCGTTGACCGGCACTTTGAAGAGGCGGGACAGTTCCGCGGTGTCCGGCCCCGGTTCCACCGGGGCGGCCAGGCAGACCAGGTCGGCCTCAATGATCAGCGGGCGGCGCAAGGTCGGCTCGCTCAGTTCCACCGATAGCCGGCCCAGGCCCGCGGTCACCGCCGGCGGCTGCTCCTCCCGGAAGCGGAGAAAGACCACGCCGCGCTCGCGGGCCTCGGTGTACAACTCTTCGTAGAAGCCGTAGGTCATCATGTCCCGGTAAAGGATGTAAACCTGGTTGCGGGGGTTTCTGGCCTTCACCTCCAGGGCCAGGCGCACCGCCTTGGCGCAGCAGAGCCGGCTGCAGTAAGGGCGGTTCAGGTCGCGGGAACCGGCGCACTGGACGAAGACCGTTGTTTGCGGTTCGCCGAAGAGCCTTGCGTCGCCGGTCAGGGCCCGGTCCAGTTCGAGCTGGGTAAGCACGCGGTCGTCCCGTCCGTGCCCGAACGGTACCGGCGGTTTTCCTTCGGCGCCGCCGGTGGCCAGGATGGTTACGCCGTGTTCGACGGATGAACCGTCGGAAAGACGGGTGGTGAAGCAGCCGACGAAACCGGTGTTCTCCACCGGCCGGGCCTTCAGACGGACCGTAACGAGGGGATTATCCTCCACCCGGGCGATAAGTCCGGCCAAAAAGCGGGGGACGTTCTCCCCCCTGATTCCGTAGCGCAGCCGGGCGGCTATGCCGCCCAGCCGGTCCGACCGCTCGGCCAGGACGACCGGGTAGCCTTGTCCGGCCAGGGCCAGCGCCGCCGAGATGCCGGCCACGCCGCCGCCGACCACCAGGGCGGTGCGGTTGACCGGGGTGCTCACTTCGCCAAGGGGCGAGAGGGTCGCCGCCCGGGCCACAGCCATGCCCACCAGGTCCCGGGCCTTGGCGCCGGCCGCGGCGGTGTCCTGGGAGTGGACCCAGGAGCACTGGTCGCGGATGTTGGCCCAGTCCAGGAGATAGCGGTTGACGCCGGCTTCCTCGACGATGTCCTGGAACAGCGGCCGGTGGGTGCGCAGGCTGCAGGCCGCCACCACCACCCGGTTGAGGTCGTGTTCGGCTATAAGCTGCTTGAGCTGGCCGAGGCTGTCCTGGCCGCAGGCGTAAGTGAAACGGACGGCGCAGGACACAAAGGGCAGGGTTCCGGCATGGGCGGCTACTCCGTCCACGTCAATGACGTTGCTGATGTTGCCGCCGCAGGCGCAGACGAAGACGCCCACCCGCGGCCGTTCCCCGGTGGGTCTTTCCGGCCGGGGGGCCGCGGTAACTTCCAGGGTGCCGGCGGCCGGCGGTCCCAGCGCGGCGGCGGCGTCGGCGGCGGCGGCGCCGGCCTGGATTACCGTCTCCGGAATGTCGCGGGGGCCGGCAAAGGCTCCGGCCACGAAAATGCCCGGTTGCGCGGTTTCCACCGCGGTGTAGCCGGCCGGCTCCAGGAAGCCGTACCGGTTGAGGCCGAGACCCAGGCCGGAAACAGGGGGTACGTCGGGGGATGCCATGCCCAGGGAGAGCACCGCCAGGTCGAAAGACCCGGTCGCCAGGCGGCCATCCTCGTCGGCGTAACGGATACTCACCCGGTCGCTCTCTTTCTTTACTTCCGAAGCGCGGCAGCGGATAAAACGGACTCCGGCATCAACGGCCCGCCGGTAGTAACGGTCGAAACCTTTGCCGAAAGTCCGCATGTCGGTATAGAAGATGGCGGCGGTAAAGGGCGCGGGCGAGCACTCGGCCGCCACCATGGCTTGTTTGAGGGCGTACATGCAGCACACCGAGGAGCAAAAACCACGGTTGCGGGAGGGGTCGCGCGAGGCGGCGCATTGCAGCCAGGCCACCGAGGCGAGGGGGCGGCCGTCGGCGGGATGGACCAGTTGGCCGCGGGTGGGACCGGACGAACTGAGAAGGCGTTCGAATTCCAGGCTGGTGAGGACCCAGGGGTAGGCCTGGCCGTAGTGCAGGCCGGCGGCCAGGGCGGGGTCGGCCAGTTTGAATCCGGGGCTGAGAATCAGGGCTCCTACGGACAATTCGTAAACCCGGTCGGCGGGATGAAGGTCGATAGCCCCCGTGGGGCAGGCCAGGAGACAGGCTTCGCAGGCGATGCAGGTCTCCCGGTCGATGGTGAAGGCGCCCGGCAGGGCCTGGGGATAGCGGCGGTAGGCTGCCTTGCGCCCGGCGAGGCCCTGGTTGAATTCGTCGTCCGCCCAGACGCCGCAGTCCTGCTCGCAAATGCCGCACGCCGTGCAGGCGTCCACATCCACGCCCCGGCCCCTGGTTTTCAACCCGGCCCGGAAGTTCCCAGGCTTACCGTGCAGGCTCATTAACTCCGTGCCTGTGAGAAGGGTGATGGCGGGGTGGCGGGCGCATTCCATCAATTTCGGGGAGAGGATGCAGAGTGAACAGTCGTTGGTGGGGAACGTCCGGGCCAACATGGGCATGACGCCGCCGATGGCGGAGGTTTCCTCCACCAGGCAGACCCGGTAGCCGGCGGCCGCCAGGTCAAGGGAAGCCTGGCAGCCGGCGATGCCGCCACCCAGAACCAATACGTCGGCGTCTCGGTTTCCCAAGTGCAATCCGCCTTCCTTTCCGCCTGCCGGACATCCGGACAAAGGGCCGGCTCTCCTGGTGCGATCCGGGATGTCGTCTATATCCATACATTCTACCGGGACCAGGTCAAAAAGTCTGTAACGGGGTGGCCAGAGGTCCATTTTCTGGGGTAAAGGCCGAAAAAGGAGGGTTCAAAGGAGAAACGGCGAGGCGGGCGGGACCAGGACGGGTCCCAACGGCCCCGGCCCGGACGGGGTGAAGCCCGGAAAACCGCCGGCCGCGAGGGCCTGGGCATCGCGAAGGCAACGCTCGGCGGAAAAGTCTTTAAGGGCGCCGTAACCGCCGAAGATCTCCACGGCCTTGCGGCAATTGCGCACGGCGGCGCTCTTCAGGAACCGGTGCAGCGCATACAGGTCCAGGGGGGTGGCCTTGTCCTGATCGAAGCGGGAAGCGGCCTGGTAGGCCATGAGGCGTCCTGCTTCCAAGTCCGCGAACATGTCGGCGAGGCGGAACTGCACCGCCTGCAGGTGGGCGATGGCTTTCCCGTAGAGGACGCGCTTGCGGGCAAAGTCCAGCCCGGCGTCCAACGCCGCCTGCATTACGCCCAGGGCGCAGGCGGCAAAGCCCAGGACGTGGACCGCCGCGACCGGGTCGCCGGCCGGGCCGGCCCGGAATCCCGCCAACCGGGAAGCCGGGGGGAGGCAGGCGGCGGAAAGCACCAGGGGACCGGCCTGGGAGCCTCTGAGTCCGGCGGACGAAAGCCGGCCGTAGTGCACACCCGCCGTCGGGTGCGGCAGGATGAAAAGGGCGGGGACGCCGGGGGCATCCCGCGCCTCCACCAGGAAGAAGGCCGGTTGGGCATCTCCCTGACACCAGGCCGTATTTCCGTCCAGACGGTGGGAACCGTCCCCGGTGATGCGGCAGGTCAAGCCCGGGGAACCGGAAGAAAGCGCCAGCGCCGCCGTCCGGCGTCCGGCGGCCAGGTCGGGCAGGATGTCCGCCTTTTCCCGGGCGCCCTCCAAAACGGCCGCGGCCGCGGTATGCTGCGCCGCCAGGTACACCGCCGCCGCCGGCGATATCCTGGCCACCTCCTCCAGCGTTACCAGGCGTTCCAGGCTGGTCATCCGGGTGCCGCCGCAGGCAAAGGGGAGGCAGACGCCGAAAAGGCCCTGGGCGGCCAGGACGCCGGGGAGTTCCGGAGGCATCCGTCCCGTGTCTTCCATGATCCCGGCCTGCGGGGCAACGATGTCTTCCGCGAACTCGCGGATGGCTTTGCGGAGGAGTTTCAGGTCGGAACCGGGGGCAAAATCCATGGATCGTCCCTCCCGAAGAAGTTATCCGAACACCGGCGTGCGCGCGGTGTCAGTCAAACCGGCCCACCAGGCTGCGGGCGGCGACAATCCGCTGGATGTCGCCGGTGCCGTCGGCGGAAATGAGGGGAATGGAGTCCCGGAAACAGCGTTCCAAAGGATGGCCCTCGACTAAGGAGGAGCCGCCCGCAATGGTCATGGCGCGGCCGGCCGAACGCAGGGAGGCGTCGTCCGCGAAGAACTTGGCCGTGGCCACTTCGGCGTCGGCCCGTTGACCGGCGTCGAGCAGCCAGGCGGCGCGGTAGGTCAACAGGCGGGCGGCCCGGGAATCGGCGTGGATGTCCGCCAGGGCTTCTCCGGCCCGGGGGTCGTCGGCACAGACCGCCATAGTCTCCTCGAAGATCGCCTGCATTACCCCGAGGGCAACGCCGGCGTTGCCCAGGCGGCCGTGTTCCGAGATGGCCTTGAGCGCGATGGCCAGACCGTCGCCCTCGTTCCCCAGGAGGTTGGCCACCGGTACCCGGACATCGTCGAACACCAGTTCCCCGGTGACGCAGCCCTTAAGGCCGGTTTTATGCTCCAGGTGACCGGCCCGGAAACCGGGCAAGCCGGCGTCCACGGCCAGGACGCTCAGCCCGCGGCGCGGGTCGTTGGAAGTCCGCACCACCACCACGGCCAGTCCGGCCAGGTGGGAATTGGTGATAAAGACCTTGCGGCCGCTGACGTTGTAATAGTCCCCGCAGCGCACCGCCCGGGTGGCGGTGCCGGCCGGGTCCGATCCCCCGGTGGGTTCGGTGATGGCCATGGATACCAGCATCTCACCCGCCGTAAGGGGCGGGAGGAAGGCCTCCTGGAGAGCGGGGCCGCCGAAGTTTTGAAGGGCGGCGATGCCCATGAGTTGGGCCACCATCAGGAGACCGACGGCCGCGCTCCGGCGGGAGAGAGCCTCCAGGAGGATGACCCTGTCCAGGTGTCCCAGACCCGGTTCGGAGGAGTGCACGGGACGCACCTTCATGAAGCCCTCACGGCCCATGGCGGTGATCAGTTCCCCGGGGGGGAGTCCGGCGGCTTCCATTGCGGCCACCGCCGGCCGGATGTGCCGGAAGGCGAAGGAAGCCGCCCTGTCCCGCAGTTCCTCCTGGTCCGGTGAAAACGCAAAATCCATCTTTATCACCTCGGCCAACGTAGTGGAAAAATATTCTCGGTGCCGGTCCCCCAATCCTGCCGTTTGGCGGCTGGTACCAAAAGGGAGTTTGTCCAAAGGGATCTCCGCCCGTTGATGGGCGGGCGGGATCTACGGTATAATGGCGGTTGGAGGTGAGGGCACCATTCCGGCCTACATCATTCCGGATATGTGTTCCGGTTGCGGGCAGTGCGCTCCCAGCTGTCCCCATAAGGCCATCAGCGTTTGCGCCGGTCAGGCCGTAGTCGATCCCGGGCTGTGCGATGAATGCGAGGCCTGCGTTTTCGCCTGTATCAACGGAGCGGTTACGATGAAATGACGGGCCTGGGCCGGAAAAGCGCAGGGCAAGCCAATGATCCCGCCCCGAAAGGCCAGGGCGGTGCCGGCTTTCAGCCCGGATGCGCCGGCCGGTCCGGCGTCGCCGGAGAATCCGGATCGCAGGGAACAAGGCCGGTGGTATCTTCCGCTTCGCGCTTGGCCCGGGCGGCGGCCAGCAGTCGGTTGCGGTTGGCGGCCCTGGCCAGGTCCTCGTTGTAGGCGCGCATAATATCGCCCATGGTCAGGAGTCCGACCATGTGGTGGGGATCTTCCGGGGAAACCACCGGGAGGCGTTTGATGTTGTGCTCGTTCAAGCGGATCATCGCGTCGCGCAGGGTTTCGCGTTCGGTGATAACGGCCAGTTGCCGCGGCGTCGCGTCGGTGACCGGGTTGTTGGGCAGGCCGTCGCGCAGGGCGTTGCGCAGGCCCTTGACGGTCACAATGCCGGACAGGCGGCCGGCCTGGTCGACCAGCGGATAGCCGGTGAAATTCCCCATGTTGGCCCGCCGGAAGGCTTCCCGGACGGTGAGGTTCGCCGGCAGGGTGGCGACATCCCTGAGCATGGCGTGGCGGACCAGGATATTGCGCAGGATGTCCTCGCGCCGGGCATTCTCCACGTCGAGACCCTGGCGCACCAGGCGGGCGGTGAAGATGGTCTCGTCGGAAAAGGCCCGCGAGATATAGGCGCTCGTGGCGCAGGCGGCGGCTATCGGTATCAGGAGCATATGGTTGTTCGTCAATTCGGTGGCAAACATTATGGCCGTAAAGGGCGCCTGGGCCGCCGCCGCGAACAGGCCGCCCATCCCGGCCAGAGCGTAGGCGGACGGGGCGGAAGCGCCGGTGACGACGGCGGGGAAGAGCTTCTGGAACCCGTAGCCCATGCTGCCGCCGAGCATGGTCCCCAGGAAAAGGCCGGCCCGGAAGCCGCCGCCGGTGGACCAGGCCCCGACCGTGAAGATTATGTCGACCAGCTTGAGGAGGATCAACAAGAGCATCACGGACGGCAGCAGGTTGTTGGCGAACACCATGTCGATACCCTGGGTGCCGCGGCCGAAGGCCAGGGGTACCAGGTAGACCACGAAGCCAATCCCCAAGCCGCCCGCCAGGGGACGGAGGAAGTAATTGGTGCCGGCGAAGAAACGGTTGAACATGGACTCGGAGTTGATGATGACCTTGATGTAGATAAGTCCCAGGAAGCCGGTCGCCACCCCGACGGTGAGATAAAGGGGCAACTGGACCAGGGTGGCGGGATGGAATTGCGGGGCGGGAAATTTGGCCGCGTCGCCCATGACCGAGGTGAAGATGAAAGTGGCCACGACGACCGGGATGGCGACCAGTCCGAGGTAGGACGGGTTGAACTCGCCGATGATGACTTCGAACACCATGATTATGCCGGCCAGCGGGGTGTTGTAGTTGGCCGAAACCATGGCGGCCACGCCGCACATGGCCAGGATGCGCAGCTTCTGTTCCCCGACCTTGAAGAAGCGCCGGACCAGGCTGGCCACCTCCAGACCCATCTGGACGATGGAACCCTGCTTGCCGGCCGCGCCGCCGCAGCCTATGCTGACGGCGGCGGCCAGGGAACGGGCCGCTACCGTGCGCAGGCGGATCTGGCCCCCGCGCATGGTCAAGGCTTCCATGACACCGGGGACACCGTAGGAACTCCGGGCGTCGCGGGTGAAAAAGTAGTTGAGGATGCCGATGACCGCGCCTCCGGCCAGCGGAACCAGGATTATGTAGTAGCCGTGGGCAAAGGATAGCGCTTTCGCGCCGTAGTCTATGAAAAACGTGCGCAAAAAACGGATCAGGTCGGTGTAGAGGATCGCCAGGAATCCGGCCAGTACCCCGACGACGTTGGCCAGGAGGATCAGTTGGGGCTGCCCGGAGGCCCAAAATCGCTGCAGCCACTTCCGGTAAAGAGTACGCATGTCAACCCCTCCCGGTTTGGTCTTCAAAGTCCTGGAACCGTGATTCACCGCTGTGTTTTCGGAGGTCCGCAACTTGGCCCCCCGAGATCGTGAAAGATTTCATTAATTAATGTTAAAATTACGCCGTCCTTTTCCCTAATTGTTAAATAAGATATAGGCATTCAGCCATCCTCCAACGTCCTTGCCGGTGAATCTCCAGTATCGAGCAGTTTTTATGGCTGCCAGTATCTTCCGTATAACTTAACATAATTTTAACACGATTGTGCCTAAAATAGCAAGTGTTTTTTTCGGCCCGGACAATCCATGACCTGGCCTACGGGAGGGATAAGTGGGGGAAAAGCTGGGTGAGGAGGAGCATGAGGCTCAGTACGATCATGGTCACCGCGGTAACCCAGGAGGTCGCGTTGACGAAGCGGGAGTTGGTGTATTCGCCCATCAGGGACCGGTCGTTGATCAGCACCAGCATGGCGACGAGGACCACCGGCAACAACACCCCGTTTAGCACCTGGGACCAGAACATGATGGGGATCAGAGGCGCTCCCGGCAGCAGGATGAGGCCCGACCCGATGATGATGATGGCTGTGTAAAGGCCGTAGAACTGCGGTGCCTCGTCAAAGGTTTTGTCCACCCCGGCTTCGAAGCCGAGGGCCTCGCAGATGCTGTAGGCGGTGGCCAGGGGCAGGATGGAGGCGGAAAACAGGGATGCGTTCAAAAGGCCGAAAGCAAACAACTGGGAGGCGAAGCGCCCCGCCAGGGGGGCCAGGGCCACGGCCGCGTCGCGCGCGCTGTTGATGCCGATGTGGTGTACATACAGGGTGGCGGCTACCGCGATGACGATGAAGACGGCCACCAGGTCGGTCATGATGCAGCCGAGGATGACGTCCCACCGGCTGTAGCGGTAATCGGCCGGCGAAATACCCTTCTCCACCACGGCCGACTGGATGTAGAACTGCATCCAGGGGGCGATGGTGGTGCCGACCAGACCGATGAACATGGCCAGGTAGCCGGGACTTACGCTGAAGCCCGGGGTTACCAGGTTGCGCCCCACGGACGGCCAGTCGGGGTGGGCCAGCAGGCCGGAGACGATGTAGGCGACGTAGAAGACACAGGCCACCAGGAAGATCTTTTCCACCTTGCGGTAGGTGCCCTTGACCACCATCCACCAGACCAGAAGGCCGCCCAGGGGCACGGCCAGGTATCTGGTGACGCCGAAAATGTCCATGCTGGCGGCCAGCCCGGCGAACTCCGAAGCCGTGTTGCCGATGTCGGCCAACAACAGGACCAGCATGATCAGCATCGTCAGATGCAGCCCGAACTGCTCGCGGATAAGGTCGGCGAGTCCTTTGCTTGTAACCGCGCCCATGCGGGCGCTCATCTCCTGGATAACTATCAGGGCCAGGGTGACGGGCAGGAAAACCCAGAGCAGGTGGTAGCCGAACTGAGCCCCGGCCAGCGAGTAAGTGGTGATGCCGCCGGCGTCGTTGTCGACGTTGGCCGTGATGATGCCCGGACCGACGACCAGCAGGAAGACCAGGACGGTTTGCCAAAGGTTTCGGTTAAGCTTCATCCGGGGACCTCCCGCCGTTTGCCGGCAACAACCCATGGATATTATACGCAAACCGGGCGGGGCAGACAAGCCCCGGACCGACCATCCTGCCGGAGCCGTCCAACCATAGGCGAAAGCCGCCCTGGCCGGCGGCGTACTTGACATGCCCGGCCCGGGTGAGTAACATCTGTGTAGAAAACGTGCGACAGGGGGACGAATATTGTTTTATACTATCTGGCAGGAGAGCATTTTCGGCCGCGCGCTGCGGGGCGCGGCCGACGGGATCCGGGAAAGCGCCGTCTACCGGTGGCTGACCGGTTTCGGACTTCGTCCGGAGGGAGGTTCGCTGGAGGACGACTCTCACCTCTACCGTCTCCTGGGCCGCCTGCTGGCCGCGTTGCGCTCGGCCGTCGAACCCCTGTTGCGTACGGTCGTGCCGGGTGGGGCGCCGGACCCGGCCGGGGCGGGGATATGGGGGGGCAGCCGCGTTTACCGGTGGGTCAGGTACTTCGCCGTGGAGGACCTGATATACATAATGCTGCCGTTTGCCTTCTGGGATTTCTTCCTGCGCCGCTATTCGGATCTCCTCTGGAAAACCTGGGACAAGGGACTGTTCGTCTTGATCGTGGCGGCCTGGATCGTCCGGCAGGTGGGCAGGGGGGGGAAGGTCTACCGGCGCACCGCCCTGGACCTCCCGGTGATAGTGTTTATAGCCGTCATGCTTTTCCTTTTCTTCGTCGATTCCCCGGTGACCGGCATCGGCTTCGAGGGCCTGCGCGTCTACGTCGAGTACATCCTTTGGTATTTCGTGGGCGCCAACCTGGTCCGCAGCCGCGCCCACCTGCATAACATCATCTGGGTCCTGCTGCTGGTGGCCTTCCTGGTCTCCCTCTACGGCAACTACCAGTACTACATAAAGGTACCGATTCCGCCGCAATGGGTGGATCATGCCGAGGCCGCCCTGCGCACCAGGGTTTTTTCGGTGGTGCAAAGCCCCAACGTGCTCGGCAGCTTCCTGGTCCTGACCATCCCGGCGGCCCTGGCGGAAGCCCTGGCGGCGGGCCGCCGCTGGTGGAAGAGGTCGCTGGCCCTGGTAATCCTGCTGAGCATGACCGCCGCCCTGGTGTTCACTTATACCCGCGCGGCCTGGTTCGCCCTGGCGGCCGGCCTGGTCCTCTTCGCCATCCTCTACAACCGGCGCCTTCTGGCGGCTCTGGCGGCGGCCGGGCTGGCGCTGCCCGTGGTGATGCCCAGCGTCCTGTCCCGCCTGTTGTATCTTTTTTCACCGGCCTACATGGCCTCCAGCGCCCGGGCCGGCCGGCTGGAACGGTGGAGCCACGCCTTCCAGCAGCTGAGTCTGCATCCCCTGGTGGGAGACGGGCTCGGCTGGTACGGGGGGGCCGTGGCGGCCAACGAAGTGCCGGGCAGCTTTTACGTGGACAGTTTTTACGTCAAGACGGCCGCCGAAACGGGCATAATAGGGTTGTTGGCCCTCTTGTGGCTGCTCGTGTCGGTTGTCCGGTGCGGCCTGACCAATACACTGCGCCTCACCGATCCCTATCTCAAGCTGGTCAGCGGCGCCCTGCTCGCCGGTCTCTTCGGTGTATTGGTGCACAATTCGGTGGAAAACATCTTCGAGGTACCGATGATGGCCACCTATTTCTGGTTCCTGGCCGGGGTCATGGCCGGCCTGCCCTACCTGGAACGAGACCCGGATTCCTGAGCGGGAGGAATGGGAACGGAGTTCCGCCGCCGACGCGGCGGTATATCCCGAATTATGCCTGTAGAAACGGTGTTCGCCGTCTCCGTGGTGGCCGGCCTGATCGGCGCTCTCAGCGGAATGGGCGGTGGCGTGGTATTGATCCCCGCCCTGACTTTTCTTGGTCTCGACATCCGCCACGCCATCGCCGTCAGCGTGGTTTCCGTCATCGCCACTTCGAGCGGGGCCGCGGCCGCCTATGTCAAAGACCGCCTTACCCACGTCAAGACCGGAATGTTCCTGGAGATGTTCACTATCAACGGGGCGCTGGCCGGGGCTGCCATCATGCTGGTTTCCGGGCAGCGCCTGTTGTTCATCCTTTTCGGCGCGGTGCTGCTGGGTTCGTGGCTGGCCCTCCTGTCCCAACGGCGGGTGGGAGGACAAAAGCCCCGGATCCAGGACCGCTTTTCGGCCTGGTTGGAGCTTTCCGGCAGCTATTACGATTTGAACCAGGAACAGGTCGTCGCCTACCGGGGGACGCGGGCATACCTGGGTGGACCGCTGATGTTCGGGGTGGGGATGATCGCCGGTATGCTGGGCATAGGCGCGGGGGCGCTCAAGGTGTTGGTTCTGGACCTCATCATGGGTTATCCGCCCAAGGTGTCCACCACAACCAGCAATATGATCATCGGTGTCACGGCCCTGGCCGGTGCCAGCGTCTACCTGGCGGCCGGGCTCATCGACCCCGGTCTGGCGGCGCCGGTGGCCCTGGGGGTCGTCGGCGGGGCTTTCGCGGGCACCCGGCTCCTGGTCCGTATGGGAAACCAGGCCGTGCGCTCCCTCTTCCTGGTCGTACTGCTCGCCCTTGGTCTGGAAATGATCGGCAACGGGCTGGGGGTGATTTGAGGTGGAAAGGCCGGCTTCCGGGCTGGACTTGGAGGTGGTGGTCAGCTATATTCTGTTCGGCGGGGTGCTGACGAGCATGGTCCTCCTTCTGGGAGGGCTGGCCTGGCACGGGCTGGTAAGCGGGAGCTTCGAACTGCAGTACGGGTTGAGACCGGCCAACTTTTTCAATTTCGCCGCATCCGAGTTCCAAACGGCCTTCCGGGGCGCCTACCGGCCGCGGTTCGCGGTCAGCATGGGCATCGTGGTGCTGATGCTTACCCCTTTTGTGCGCGTATTGGCTTCCATGTTCTACTTTGCCGTGATCGAAAGGAACCGGAAGTATGCCGTGTTTACCTTTGTCGTTCTGGCGGCGCTGAGCTACAGCCTGTTTCTGCGCTGATGGATGCGGCGGACGGTCAAAAGCCGTACCCGGGCATCATTCAGCGGGGTCGGGACAACAATGAGGACTTTCAGAA
>JAJYZD010000045.1 GCA_021800315.1 Bacillota bacterium
TCCCCTTCCCTGCATTGCGGATCGTATTTGTCCAAGGGGTCGGGAAGAAACTCACCGCAGACCGTATACTTGATACCGCCGCTTTCGCACGACGATTGCTTCTTCTTGTTCTTCTTACTCCCTCTTGCCATCCGAACTCACCTCTGATACCAATTGACAAAACCCGTCCCTGGTTCTTTTACCGCCCCTTGCCCCGTAAAGCCGGGCAGAGAATGAGGTCACTATTGGCAATAGATCTTTTATCAATTCAGACTGACTATCATCCGGCTCCTTTTCCGCAATTACAATTATTCCCACGCAGCAGTACCGAAGATGACTCTCGATATAGAAATAGCCGAATCCGGCCAGCCTGTCAGGGTATTCGATCAGGAGTTTCGTGTACCCGCCCCTTTCGGCCAGTTTGAGAACTCTAACCAATCCCCGGCGTTGTTGGCTTAGTCCGCTGGCCACGTCGAAATCTCGCGCCTAACAGTAAATTCGCTAACGGGTCCTCTTTAACACATGTTCACGGGCCAGCGTAGACGGACTTTGGATGAGTGGCATGAACTGGCGCCGGTCGTGGCTTGCCGCTTCCTGAACCAAGCAGATAGGCATTTCATTCATTCTTCGTAGTGCAACAAATATTTCCATTTACTACCATATATTGTCACTTAGTATACCTCAGTGACTTAAGAGGATCTTTTGTCAATAGTTTTCTTCGTTAGAATAGATTAAAAAGATTGGGCCATTCATCCCTGGGGGCAAGCCCAACCTGGGCAGTGGTCAAAAATTCCATGCTTTTATGATACTAGTTTTGGAGTTACTTGTCAACCTTTATTAAGAAAAAAGCAACTGCTGCGTACCTCCTCAAACGTTTTGAACCGGTACATGCCGCGCGGAACAAAAACGTCGCTTTTCCTGAGTTTCGACGCCACTTCGGCAAACGCGTCCCATTGCTTCAAAACATCGACCGGAGCTTTGCGGGTGCCAACAACCTTCACAGCACAAATCCCTTTCTATCGGTGAAATAGATATGGCCCGGCACGACTTCCACCCCTATTATTATCCACCCACCGCCATCTTTCAGTCAAGAGTCTTAAGGGCATAAATTCAACTGACTTTTCGCGCTTCATCCGGCAGGAGTTTTTCCTCCTCCCGCCGAAAATAGAGGTAAGTGAGGGATTTGTGATGCCAAGTCAGTCCAAACGGGTTAGAACCCAACCAAAAAGAATAACAGCCAAACAAAAGAAGGGCTTCAGGCAGGAACTCCCCGGCGCGGCGTTCCTGGCCGGCTCCGTCCTGTGCCTGGCCATCCTGGTGACGCCGTCGGCCGGGGCGGTAGGCGACTTTCTTAAAAGAATGTTTTTGGCCCTCACCGGTGAAGGCCGTTTTCTCCTGCCGGTTTTCCTGGCCGTGACCGGCGTCCTTTTGATCAGGCAGGAGAAGCCCCGCCACCTGCAACTGCGTCTTTGGGGAGCATGGCTGCTTTACGCCGTAACTTTGTTTTTCCTCCACCTGGGCATCCCTCTCGCCGGAGCCTGGTCCGCCGGCCGGGCCGGCAGGGGCGGCGGGCTGATCGGTGCCGCCGGGAGCCTTATCCTGCAAAAATCTTTCGGTCTGGCCGGCACCTGGGTCATTCTCCTGGCCCTGGGTCTGATGGCCGTGTTGTGCCTCACCGACCGTTCCCTGACCGCTTTCGCCCGCCACCTCTCGACCAGGGTGGGCCGCCCCGGCACCGGGGCGGTCATGCGGGTCTTCGACTACTTTTTCCCTGTGGTGGAGGAGCCGGAGATTGTGGATGACAAACCGGTAATCGTCGACCATACCCAGGGAAGGAACCAGACCGTGCTGATATTCGACGCGCCCGCCGGTCCGGAGCCTCCCGCCGCCGTCGCCGATCAAAGACAGTCCTTGCCCACGGTGGTCATCGCCGATACCATCGATAAACCGCGGCCCAAAACCGGCACCGGTCTTCGCCCGGCCGGGGACGGCCCTCCCCAGCCCGCCCTGCCGGCCAACTACGAACTGCCGCCGCTCACCCTGCTCCACCGGCCCCAGCACGCGGGCAAGGTCCGCAGCACCAAGGACATCAACGAGAGTATCCACATCCTGGAGGAGACCTTGGACAGCTTCGGCGTCCGGGCCCGGGTCACCCAGGTCTCCCGGGGACCGGCCATCACCCGCTACGAAATACAGCCGCCCCCCGGCATCAAGGTGAGCCGGATCGTCGGCCTGGCCGACGACATCGCCCTGTCCATGGCCGCCCCCGACGTGCGCATCGAGGCCCCCATCCCCGGCAAGGCCGCCGTAGGGATTGAAGTGCCCAACAAGGAAATTGCGATGGTGCACCTCATCGACCTTCTGGAAACCGAGGAGTTTCAAAAATCCCCGTCCCGCCTGACCATGGCGCTCGGTAAGGATATCGCCGGCAAGCCCATCGTGGCCGACCTGGCCAAGATGCCCCACCTGCTCATAGCCGGCGCCACCGGGGCCGGCAAGAGCGTGTGCCTCAACACGCTCATCGCCAGCATCCTGTTCAAGGCCCGCCCCGACGAGGTCAGGTTCCTCCTGATCGATCCGAAGATGGTGGAAATGACCATGTACAACGGCATCCCCCACCTGATTTCCCCGGTGGTGACCGACGTGAAAAAGGCGGCCTCCAGCCTGCGCCGCACCGTGCAGGAGATGGAGCACCGCTACAGCCTTTTTGCCGCTGCGGGCGTGCGGGAAATAACCCGTTTCAACCGTCACTGCCGGACCGCCGGCACGCCGGAGAAGCTTTTACCCTACATCCTGGTCGTTATCGACGAGTTGGCCGATCTGATGATGGTGGCCCCGGCCGACGTGGAAGACGCGGTCTGCCGCCTGGCCCAGATGGCCCGGGCGGCCGGCATCCACCTTCTCGTGGCCACCCAGCGCCCCTCGGTGGATGTCATCACCGGCCTGATCAAAGCCAACATCCCTTCCCGGATCTCCTTCGCCGTTTCCTCCCAGGTGGATTCGCGCACCATCCTGGATATGCCGGGCGCGGAGAAGCTCCTGGGCAAGGGAGACATGCTCTTTTACCCGGTCGGGGCCGGCAAGCCGGTACGGATCCAGGGCGCCTACCTGTCCGACCGGGACGTGGAGAACCTGGTTTCCTTCCTGCAGACCGGGGCCGAGCCCCATTACGAGGAACAGTTCACCCGCGACGAAACGGTCGAAGCGGCCGCCCCGGAAGTGGAGGACGATCTCCTGCCCCAAGCCGTGGAGATCCTGATCGAACACGGCACAGCCTCCATCTCCATGCTGCAGCGGCGTTTACACATCGGCTACGCCCGGGCGGCGCGCCTCATCGACATCATGGAACGCCGGGGCATCGTGGGCGGCTTCGAGGGCTCCAAGCCCAGGACCATGCTCATGACCCTGGAGCAGTTTCACCAGCAGTTCCGGCGGGGATCGGCGTAGTTATTGATCCCGGACGAATAGGCATAATGGTTGCCGTCAGCCTCTTTCGGTCGCGACCGGGTATGGGCGCAAGACAGCCCGTAAGAGCCACGCCCGGCCGGAAGAGGCCGGCTTTTTCCCCCTGTGCCGCCGGGCCCTGCAACCCGCCCGGTTCCTCTCTTTCCTTGGAAGGTAAATTTTCAGTAAATTTCCTGTTAACCGGCCTCCTTGCAGGAGGGATTTCCTACAGGACGTCGAAAAAAAACGGTACCAGCGACTGGGAGACTGTTGCCGGTTGAAATGAGGCTTACGGGCCGGCCTGGCGGTTGTTAATGCCGCCGATGGGAAATGTTAATGGGCAGGGGCGATTGTATTTGCCCGGTGGCCGTATCGTACCGGACCAGACCCACTAAACCAGTTATTCGGCGGAGGTGAAACCCGGTGGATGTCGGCGGCACCCTGAAAAAGGCCAGGGTGCTTAAGAAACTAACCCTGGCCGATGTCGAAGAGTATACCAAGATCAGAACCAAGTACCTGGAGGCCATGGAGGAGAACCACTTCGCCATTTTACCTCCCGGCATGTACGGTAGCGCCTTCTTGCGCACCTACGCCCGGTTTCTGGAACTTGATGCGGACGAACTGCTCGCTTCCTACCGGGAGACGAGCGGTGTTTCCCTTGGCGCGGTCGACGAGGATTCCCCCTACACGGAGGTGCGCCCCTCCCGTCGCGGTCGATCGGTCTGGGGCTACCTTGGCGCGGTAGTGGTCCTGGCCGCCGCGGTCGGATTTTTCAACCACCGGGCCTTGTTTGCCCCCCCCTCTCCGGCGCCGCCCCCCTCGGGGGGATCGCGGCAGGCGCAACAGGCACCTCCGGCCGGTGGTAAAAATAGCACGGGTCAGGTCGCGATCTCCCAGGGCTTGAGCCTGGTGCTCAGCGCCACCAACGACTACAGCTGGTACAGCGTCACGGTGGACAACGGAACGCCCGTAACCGGCTTCATTTACGCCGGCCAGCAAAAGAACTTCCGGGGCGCCACCAACATCAACCTGACCCTGGGCAACGCAGGCTCGGTAAAAGTCCGGGTAAACGGGCAGAACCTGGGCTACCTCGGTGGCCAGGGCACCGTCGTCCAGCACAATTTCGCCTCGACAGGCGGCTAGGAGATTTGCGAACATGGCCAAGGAAAATTCCTTTGATGTGGTTTCCCGGGTGGACATGCAGGAGGTCGACAACGCGGTGAACCAGGCGGTCCGCGAGATGTCCACCCGGTTTGACTTCAAAGGTTCGAAAAGCAGCATCACCCTCAACGAGGACAACCTGGTCCTCGTGGGCGACGACGACTTCAAGTTGAAAAACGTCAAGGAAATCCTGGAGCAGAAACTGGTCAAACGGGGAGTCTCCCTGAAGTCCCTGGTTTACGACAAACCGGAGAAGGCGGCGGGAGACACGTTGCGTCAGAAGGTCGACCTCATCCAGGGCATCGACAAGGACAAGGCCAGGGAAATGACCAAGGCGGTCAAGGATTCCAAGATCAAGGCCCAGGTTACCGTGCAGGAAAACCAAATCCGCGTCAGCGCCAAGAACCGCGACGACCTGCAGGCGGTGATCAAACTCCTTAAGGACCACGACTTCGGACTTCCACTGCAGTTCGTCAACTACCGGACTTTCTAGAACCTTCCCGGGCCGGCTGTTCCTCCCGCGGCAATTCCCCCGGCCGGTACGTCTCACTCTCTTGCTTTTCCCTCCTTTTTCAGGTATCCTGATTGGGCTCTCAACTGAAACAGGCAAGGAGAAGGAACTCTTGGCACTTACCGTGGGACTGGTCAGCCTCGGCTGCGCCAAAAACCTGGTGGACAGCGAGGTTCTCCTGGGACTGTTATCCCAGGCCGGTTATGAAATCACGCCACGGCCCGACCAGGCCGACATTCTGATCGTCAATACCTGCGCCTTCATCGAACCCGCCCGCAAGGAATCGGTCCGGGCCATCCTCGAAGCCGGCGGTTACAAGCAGACCGGCAAATGCCGGCTGCTCCTGGTCACCGGCTGCCTCGCCCAACGCTATCCGGAGGAACTCCTGGCCGAGATGCCGGAAATCGACGGCCTGGCCGGCACCGGGGCGGTGCCGGAAATAGCGGGGCTGGTGAGCCGGGCTTTGAACGGCGAAAAAGTCGTGGCGGTGGGAGCACCGGGCTATACCTACAGTTCGGACCTGCCCCGCCTCCAGGCCACCCTGCCCCACACCGCCTACCTCAAGATTGCCGAGGGCTGCTCCAACCGTTGCTCATTCTGCGTCATCCCGGGCCTGCGCGGTCAAACCCGCTCCCGCCCGCTTCCCGAACTGGTGCGGGAAGCGGGCCAACTGCAGGCCGGGGGGGTGAAGGAACTGATCCTGGTGGCCCAGGACACCACCCTCTACGGCCACGACCTGGCGGGCCGGACCCGCCTGCCGGACCTGCTCCGGGCCCTGGACGGCCTGGGTGTTCCCTGGATCCGGCTGCTCTATGCCCACCCGGCCCGGGTCTCCCCCGCCCTGCTGGAAACCCTGGCCGGCGCCTGCCATGTCCTGCCCTACCTGGACCTGCCCCTGCAACACGCCGACACCGGCGTCCTGCGGGCCATGCGGCGCGGCGTCACCGCCGGGGAGCAGATGGCACTGGTCCAGAGCATGCGCCGGCAAGTACCCGGGATCGTGCTGCGCACCACTTTTCTGGTGGGTTTTCCCGGGGAGGACGAAGCCGCCTTTCAAAACCTGCTCGACTTTATGGCCTGGGCCAGGTTCGAACGCGCCGGCGTGTTCGCTTACTCCCGCGAGGAGGGCACCGCCGCCGCCGCCATGTCGCCCCGCGTACCCGGGGCGGTGAAAAAGGAGCGCCGGCGGCGGGCCATGGAACTGCAAAAGGATATCTCCCGCCGATTCAATGAATCCAGGGTGGACCAAACCATCCGGGTCCTGGTGGAGAGACGGGACCGCCGGGGCAGGTGGGTTGGGCGCAGCGGGGCCGACGCTCCCGGCGTAGACGGCCGGGTTTACGTGAAAGCGCCGGAGCCGTCCGCGGGGGAGTTCCTGGATGTCAGGGTGACAAAAGCCGGGGCCTACGATCTATGGGCCGAGCCGGCCGGTCCCGCGGAATCACGACCGTGAACGCAACGCCAGCCAGGCCAAACGTATCACCGCCCGCCCGGTCGCGTTACAAAAGGCAGAAGACCGCGTACAGCGGAACCGCTTTGATCCCGTTCGCCCATCCGAAGTTTTTGGCGGAAACTCGTACGGAGTAGGGCGGCATGTACCTCCGGACGACCTGGTAATGACTCCTGACGCTATGTCAAGAGCGGGCATGAGGTTGTCTCCCCGGCGTAGGGTTGGGGGCGTGAAAAGGCCTGGCCCCGGGCGTCTGGCAGAAAGTGGTTCATCACCGCCGCGAGCATTGACAAATCAGGCCGCCCTTTGAACCCGGAGAGACGGTGAGTCTGCCTCACCGTCTCTTAAGATAAGTACCTATCCCCGCCCGGTCCACCGGCCCGGGGAGCGCTTGGCCCACTGAATAATTATAAAGATGCCGTCAATGCGGCCCCGGGAATCAGTGCCAGTCGTCGTCGGCCCCGGGGTCCTCGCGCTTTTCCTGGAACATGCTGCCGAACACGTCGCCCAGGGTTACGTTGGTGTCGGGTCCGGCGGAACCCTCCGTCGGGGCCGGCGCTTCCGCCGCCCTGGCCTTGCGCTCTACGGAGGCAACCTCCCGGATGGACAGGCGGATGCGCTTTTCCGGCTGGTCCACGCTGAGGACCTTGACCTGCACGGTGTCGCCCTCGGAAACCACGTCCTCCGGCCGGGCCACGTGCCGGTCGGCGAGGTGGGAGATATGGACCAGCCCCTCCACGCCGGGCTCCAGTTGGACAAAAGCCCCGAACGGGGCCAGGCGTACCACCCTGGCCGGCAGGACCGTGCCGACCGGGTATTTTTCGATCACATCGTTCCACGGATTGGCCAGAACCTGCTTCAGGCCCAGGGAAACCTTTTCGGCGACGCGGTCCACCTTCAGGACCATGACGTCGAGTTCGTCGCCGACCTTGACCACCTCGGAGGGATGACCGACGCGGTGCCAGGCCATCTCGGAGATGTGCAGGAGACCGTCGATACCCCCGATGTCCACAAAGGCCCCGAACTGGGTCAGGCGACGTACCACCCCGCGCACCACCTGTCCGTCGGCCACCTTTTCCATGAGTTCGGCGCGGGTACGGGCGTATTCCACCTCCAGCACGGCCTTGCGGGAAAGGATGACTTTCCTGCGGCCCCGGTTCATCTCAATGATCCGGCTGGCGATTTCGGCCCCCAGGTAGCGGGAAAGATCGTCCACATAGCCGCGTTCGACCAGGGAAGCCGGCAAAAAGGCCCGCACGCCCACATCAACCAGCAGGCCGCCTTTGACCACCTCCCGGACCACTCCCGGTACCGGTTCGCCGCTCTGCAGCGCTTTCTCCAGGTGCCCCCAGGCCTTCTCGGCGTCCGCCTTTTCCTTGGACAGCACCACCCGGCCCTCGTTGTCCTCGGTCTTCAGCACGAATACATCTATTTCATCCCCCACCTTGACAATGTCCCGGGGAGAACTGATTTCGCAACAGGACAGTTCCCGCAACGGAACGATCCCTTCGGACTTGGCGCCTACGTCCACGAAAACCTCGTCCGGACCCACGGCCACCACCACGCCCCGCGTGATTTCCCCGTGCCGCAACGCCTTGAACTCGACTTCCTCCATCTGTTCCTCGGCTTCGGCCGGAGCTTCGGCCGGAGCTTCGGCTTCCGTCCCGGCGGCTTGTCCTGCGCCCATAATTTCCTCGTCCGCACCGGTTACCGTTTCGAACTCGCTCATCCTCTGTTCAACCTCCTCTATAATCCAGTCCGGAGTTGACGCCCCGGCGGTCAGACCGGCTTTTTCGATCCCGGCGAACCAGGCCGGGTCGAGATCGGCCGCACTTTCCACCAGGTAGGCCCTGGCCCCGGCCCCGCGGCAAATGGCTGCCAGCCGCCCGGTGTTGGCGCTGTTGGCCCCGCCTACCACCACCATAACCTCCACCTGCCGGGCCAAAGCCTGGGCGAATTCCTGTCTTTCCCGGGTGGCATGGCAGATGGTGTCCACCAGTTTAAGCCGGCAGCCCCTGTCCCGCAAGCAGGCGGCCACAGCCTCGAGGTTGGCCCGGGGCTGGGTCGTCTGTGCCAAAAGGCCCGCCTCCTCCGGCAGGAACTCAAGATCGCGGACTTCCTGTTCGTCGCGCACCACCAGGACCCGACCCGGCACCCACCCGGCGATACCCTGGACCTCGGGATGATCCCGGTCACCCACGACGATGACGGGCAGACCCTCGCCGGAGAGCTTCCTGGCCGTTTCCTGGGCCCGTCGCACGAACGGACAGGTCGCGTCGGCCACCGCCAGGCCGCGCCTGGCCGCTTCCTCAAACACCCAGGGCCCCGCCCCGTGGGTGCGGACTATCACCGTGCCGGCGTCAATTCCGGCCAAGGTGTCCGCCTCCCTCACCCCGGCGCGGTACAGACCCTCCATCACCCTCTGGTTGTGGATAAGCGGTCCGAGACACCACACCGGACCGTCTCCCTTACCGATGCTCTGCCGGGCCAGTTCCATGGCCCGCTTGACGCCGGGACAAAAACCCGACCTGGCGGCCCGCAGTACCTTCATGCCTCTACCACGGCTTCCACCGGAGTTTGGCGCGACGCGTTACCAAACATATGCCCTCTTTCCTCAAACGAGGCCCAGCAGGCGGTTAATTTCTTCCGCCCACCTCCGGCCGTAAGCCGTAAGCCCTGTCCGGCCCCCGTCCCGCTCGGGAGGTGCCATCATTTCCCCTATGTAGACCCGGACCCGCCCGGCCATTCCCCGGGAACCGGCGATGGCCACCGGCAGCACCGGGGTGTCGGTCTTGGCGGCCAGGAGAAAAGTTCCCAGTTCGGGGGGCAGGATAAGCCCGGAACGACTTCTGGTACCCTCCGGAAAGATGCCCAGCACCTTGCCTTCCCGCAAAAGAGCGGCCGCAAGTTTGATGGTCCCGGCGCCCGCCCGGCCCCTGTCCACGGGAAAACCGCCGACCGCCGTGATGAAAGGTCCGAGGACCGGTATTTCAAAAAGGGGCTTCTTGGCCATGAAATGGACCTGCCGGTCCATTACGCAACCCACAATTACGGGATCCCAATAACTGAGATGGTTGGCCGCCACGATCAAAGAGCCCCGGCGGGGGACGTTCTCCCGCCCGCTGACCGCCATGCCCCGGGCTCCGTACAGGACCAACCGCAAGACGCCCCGGCTGAAGCTGTACAGCACTCGATCAGACCCTCCCGGCTACGTGGGCCAGGATCCGTTCCGCCACCTGGACGGCTGTAAGGCCCGTGCTGTCAATGACCACGGCGTCACGAGCCCTGCCGAGCGGATCCTGCGACCGGCCGGCGTCCAGGCGGTCGCGCTCGCTCATCTCCCTGGCCACGGCATCCCGCGCCGGCTGCGTTTCGGCCCGGCACTCGAACGCCCGCCGCCGCGCCCGGACCGCCGGGTCGGCGGTGATAAAAAACTTGTAGGGTGCCCCGGGGAGAACATTGGTGCCGATGTCGCGTCCTTCCATCACCACGGGGCTCCCGGCCGCCAATTCGCGCTGCCGCTCCACCAGCCAGGCGCGAACCTGGGGTACGGCGGCCACGCGCGCCACCGTGGCACTGACTTCCCCGCTCCGGATGGCCGCGGTGACGTTACGCCCGTTCACCCATATTTCCAACCCGCCGTCTCCGGGCACTGTCTCGATCCGGGTCTCCCGCGCCAGCCGGCCCAAGGCGGCATGATCGTCCGGATCGGCTCCCTCTTCCAGGACCCGTAAAGCGACAGCCCGGTACATGGCCCCCGTGTCCACGTACCCAAGCCCGAGACGATGGGCGACCAGCCGGGCCACGGTACTCTTGCCCGCCCCGCTGGGCCCGTCGATGGCAACGTTGGCCTGACCGCTGTTCCGGCCATACCCCTGTTCCAGATTCTCCGTCATTAGCCGCAACTCTTCCGTCTATTAAAACATTTCGATGTCACTTCGACACTTCGACAGTCCCCAGCCAATTCCCTTTATTTATTCCCCATGTTTATCCTACCCGCAAAGAATCCAATAAATCGACAAATCCCGGAAAGGAGACATCCACCACCTTCTCACCCGGTATTACGGTTTCCCCCCCGGCCACCAGCCCGGCTACGGCCGCGGCCATGGCCAGCCGGTGATCCGGTGAGCATTCCAGGACCGCCCCGGTCAAAGGCGTCCCCCCCCTGACCACCATACCGTCGTCCGTCGCGGTGACGTCCGCTCCCAGACGGGAAAGCAGCCCCGTAACGGAGGCGATGCGGTCCGATTCCTTGACCTTCAGTTCCGCGGCGTCCCTGATCACCGTGGTTCCCCTGGCACAGGCCGCGCCCACGGCCAGCACCGGTATTTCATCAATCAGGCGGGGCACGAGGTCGCCGCCGATGACCGTGCCGGCTAAATCGCCGCCCCGGATCCGGACGCTGCCCACCGGTTCACCGCATTCGATCCGCCGCCCTTCGATCGTAACGTTTGCCCCCATGGCCGTCAGCACGTCCAGCACGCCGGTCCGGGTAGGGTTCAGCCCCACGTTGTCCAGGGTGAGGTCGGAACCGGGCCGGATAGCCGCCGCGACCAGCAAAAAGGCCGCCGAGGAGATGTCTCCCGGCACCCTGACCGTTTGCCCCGTAAGACGCGGCCGGCCCGTTACCGCCACCTGACAGCCTTCCCGCCCGACTTCCGCCCCGAAAGCCGCAAGCAGCCGCTCGGTATGGTCGCGGGAAGGAGCGGGTTCCGTCACCGTCGTCACGCCCGGGGCAAACAGCCCGGCCAGCAGGATGGCCGACTTGACCTGGGCGCTCGCGACCGGGGTGGTGAAGGATGCGCGGCTCAGGCCGCCGCCCCGCACGGCCAGCGGCGCCCTGGTGTCGCCGGCCCGGCCGCGGATCCAGGCCCCCATCCGCGCCAGAGGCCCGGTGACCCGGGCCATCGGACGGCTGCGCAGGGATCCGTCGCCGGTAAGGACGGAGAAGAAGGGCTGACCGGCGAGGATGCCCAGCAACAAGCGCATGGTGGTGCCGGAGTTCCCGGCATCCAGGATATCCTCCGGTTCCCGCAGGCCGTCAAGACCGCGGCCGTTTATCCGGACCACCCCGCCCGAAGGCCCTTCCACCTCGACGCCGAGCGCCTTCAGGCAGCCCAGGGTGGACAGGCAGTCCTCGCCGGCCAGGAAGTTCTCCACCACCGTCCGGCCCTCGGCCAGCGCTCCCAGCATGACCGCCCGGTGGGATATGGACTTGTCGCCCGGTACCGTGGTCCGTCCCGTCAATCTGCCTCCCGGTCTTACAACCAGGGCCACGACCGTTCACCCCCCGTTTCTGGCTTTGCGGGACGCCATACCGTGTTGCTCCAGGACGGCCAGCGCCGCGCTTTGCGCCCCGGCGCTCTCGAATCCCAGCCGCATGGTCCCGCCGCTGTCCTCCCTCACCCGCAGGATCTCTATATCCGTGATGTTCAACCCCGCCCGGGACAGGATGCCGGTCAGCGCCGCGATGCTGCCCGGCCGGTCCGGCACCGTGACCAGCACCTCGTACTGCACGGGCAGGTAATCCCGGCCGTGTTCCGGCAGGCTCTCCCGCGTGGTGCGCGCCCGGGTCAAAAGTTCCACGACCGTCCCAGCGTCGGCCTCAAGTACGGCCCTCTCCAGCCGGTCCAACTGGTCGCGGAACATGCCCAAAGCGGCGGCCAGGGCCTGGCGGTTGGACAGGAAGATGTCCCGCCACACGGCCGGAGGACCGGACGCGATCCTCGTCGTGTCCCGGAAACCTCCCGCCGCCAGGGGCAAAGCCCGGCCCGCCCTGTGGCTGGCCCCCGCCGTGTTGACCAGGGCGGCCGCCACCAGGTGGGGCAGGTGGCTGATGAGTGCTACCAGTTGGTCGTGCTCGAAGGGGTCGAGGACCACGGCCCGGGCCCCCACCGCCCTGACAAGGCCTTGCGCGGCCGCAAGGGCATCGGGGTCGGTCTCCCCGGTGGGCGTAAGCAGGTAATAGGCGTTCTCGAACAGGTAGGGGCTGGCGGCCGCCACTCCCCCTTTCTCCGAACCGGCCATGGGGTGACCGCCCACAAAGCGGCCGCCGGGAACGAGACTTTGGGCCGAAGCCACGACGGCCGCCTTGGTGCTGCCCACGTCGGTGACCAGGGCGTGGGGGGACAGGCTCGGGGCCGCTTCCCGCAGGACCGCCCCGGTATAACCGACCGGCGTGGCGACCACCACCAGGTCGGCACCGCGCGCGGCGTCGCCCGCGCAGCCAAAGGCCTCGTCGACCGCCCCGAGTTCGCGGGCCTCCAGCAAATTGTCGGTGTCGGAATCGTAGCCGTTGACCGAGCCGGCCACGGCCCGCTCCTTCAGCGCCAGGGCCAGGGAACCGCCGATGAGCCCCACACCCAGTATGGCGGCCCGTTCAAAAAGGGGCCCAGGTCTGTCCACGCCCCTACATGTCCCTTCCCAGGAAGGCGGCCAGTCCCTTCAATTCGGCCATCAAGGCCCGGAAATTGTCCGGCGTCAGGGATTGCGGTCCGTCGCACAACGCGGCGGCCGGGCGGGGGTGAACCTCGACCAGCAGGCCGTCGGCCCCGGCCGCCAGGGCCGCCCGGGCCATGGGCGGAACATACCGCCATTTGCCGATGCCGTGGCTGGGGTCCACAATGACCGGCAGGTGGGAGAGGTGCTTGACAACGGGCACGGCTGTCAGGTCGAGGGTGTTACGGGTATAGGTCTCAAAGGTCCGGATGCCCCGCTCGCACAGGATTACCCTGGGGTTACCCCCGCTCACGATGTACTCCGCGGACAGCAGCCATTCCTCGATGGTGGCCGAAGGCCCCCGTTTCAGCACCACTGGTTTGTCGATCTGGGCGACCTCCCGCAGGAGGAAAAAATTCTGCATGTTCCGGGCGCCGATCTGGAGGATATCCGCGTACCGGGCCACCAGGGGCAAGGTATGGGCGTCCATCACCTCGGTGACTATCAACAGCCCGGTGGCCTCCCGGGCCTCGGCCAGGTATTCCAGTCCCTTGGCCTCCAGGCCCTGGAACGCATAGGGGGAAGTACGCGGTTTGAAAGCCCCTCCCCTTAGAATCGTGGCCCCGGCCTCCTTGACCAGGTGGGCGGTCTCGATCAATTGCTCCCTGTCCTCCACGGCGCAGGGCCCGGCCATAACCTGGATCGTCCGTCCGCCGACGGTGAGGGGGCCGATACCGACCACCGTGTCCTCCGCCCGGAAGGCCCGGCCCACCAGCTTGTAAGGGGCCAGGATGGCGACAACTTTCTCCACCCCCGGCAGGGCCTCCAGGGCCAGGCCGCTCAGTTTGGCGCGCTCCCCGATAGCGCCGATGATGGTCCGTTCCACCCCCTGGGACAGGTGGACGGCCAGGCCGGCTGTCTCCAGGTACTCGCAGACCCCCTTGACTTCAGCTTCCTCCGCCGCCGGCTGCATAACTACTATCAACTAAATAGCCCCCCTATGGTGCGTACGTCGTGCGACACCGTTCTCAGCGGTCACCCCATCCGGACCAGGTACGGCCGGCCCCGCGCACCTGCCCGGGCTCCCGCCGTATCTGCCAACCGGACCGGCGGCCCCCCGCGCCGCACTTCCATTATCCTGTATCCTGTCATTATAGGCCGGGTATACGGGCGTGGGAACTGTTGAGTCGTGGACTCTACTCCGTACCGGCTATAGATTGGGGACTCTATTCCGGTTCCGCCGTACTTTACCGGGACAAACGACCAGCTGGTTCCGGCCTGATCCATACCATCCGGCGAGGGCCCTTCTTGATGGTGTAGACGCAATAAGTGTACTTGGTCGGGCCTTACTTCCATTTGCTCAATTGTAAACCCATTTTCCCGGGCTGTCTTTGCTGGTAAATCCTTGATACCGTTGGCTATAGCACTAAGCAGAATTCCTTTTGATATTTGGTCCACCAAACAACATGATAGCCTATTGGGAATACGCTGTTACGATTGCGACGAAGCTCCATTATGTATTCTCCTTGCCCATGGGGCTCGCCTATATTATAACACGGATGAGTGCGATGAGCAAGGAAATTATGTCCAGTTTCCCGCGCCTTACTCCTGAATTCGGAAGAAGCGCGGCGCGACTATCTCCAAGGGTTTCCAGGAAATTGGGTGGGGATCCGGCGCGTTGAACCGGCCAATATCGACTACCGGCGCCTCCATAACCCAGCGGCGGGCCGGGGCCGTCCAAATAGACGCGTCCATAGCGGCGTTATCGGCCCGAATGGCGAGCAATGAGAAAGTACAGGCCCGGAACCAGGATAAATTCAACCATATCCTGTTTGGTGTTTACGAAGACGGTCCTGTATCATGTCGTTGTACGGGGACATGGGGGGAGTTCGGGAAGCATGCCGCAAACCGACGGAGGAAACCTGATGACGGACGGCCGCCGCAAAGCGATTTTGCTGGCCGTCCCGTTTGTGCTGGGCGCGTTGCTCGTGCGCCTCTTTTTGATCCAGGTGCTATGGGGCGGCACGCTGGGCGCCCAGGCCCTTTCCTACCGTACGGCCACCGAGCAGGTGCCGGCCATCCGGGGCATTATCTATGACCGCAACCACAATCCCCTGGTGAGCAACGAACCGGCCGGTTCGCTCTACGCCGACCCGAAAGAAATCGGGACCGGACTTGCTTCGCGTGAGGCCGCCATCCTGGCCCCTTATCTGGGCGTCAAGGCGTCCAGCCTGGAAAATGAGCTGTCCTCCGACAGATACTTCGTCTGGTTGGGGCATGACCTGCCGTTGTCCCGGGTCGACCGCCTGAAGAACTCCCTGGAAGAGGCGAAGCTGCCGGGCATCTACTTTCTCCCCGGAGAGCGGCGGCTCTATCTCCAACAGGATTTGGCCGCCCAGGTACTGGGCTTTACCGGTCAGGGCGAGACCGGCCTGACCGGCCTGGAGAAGAGCTACGACCGGCGACTGGCCGGACAGGCCGGCTGGCTGCAGGTCCAGGTTGACCGCGAGGGGAACCCCATCCTGCAAACCGCCAGCCAGGTGGTGCCTCCGACCCAGGGGGACAGCCTGGTACTGACCATTGATGAGAATATCCAGTTCTTCGTCGAACAGGCCCTGGATCAGATAGTGAAAAAATATCACCCGGCCAGCGCCACCATTATCGTCATGGATCCCCAAACCGGAGGCATCCTGGCCTTGGGCAACCGGCCCACCTTCGACCCGGCCAACTGGCAGGCGTCCCCCGCGGCTATCTGGAACCAGGATCCGGCCGTCCTCTCCACCGTGGAGCCTGGTTCGCTCTTCAAGATCGTCACCGCCTCGGCCGCCCTGGAAGAAGGCCTGGCCGCTCCGGGAACCCGGATGGGATTCTACCCCGGCTACACAATTGTGCAGGGCATCCGCCTCAACGACGCCTACTTCCTGCCGGACGAAAATCACACCCTGGAATGGGCCTTCGCCAACTCCTACAACCCGGTTTTCGCCCGTTTGGGGGTTGACCTCGGAGCGGCCCGGTTCTACCGCTACATCCACGGATTCGGCTTCGGGCAGCCCACGGGTATCGATCTGCCCGGCGAATCGGACGGTATCATGCGTCCGGAAAAGGACGCCACCCCCCTGCGCCTGGCCACCATGGCCTTCGGCCAGGGTATTTCGGTAACACCGCTGCAAATGCTCACGGCCGCTTCCGCCGTCGCCAACGGCGGCTACCTCATGCGGCCCCGCCTGGTCCGGGCCGTTGTCGACGGATCCGGCAAGACGGTCGAAAATCTGAAACCGGTCACGGTCCGCCAGGTCATCTCTTCCGCCACGTCCGCCGAGGTTCTGGCCATGATGCGCCGGGTTGTGGAAAACGGCACCGGCACCCCGGCCGCCATTCCCGGCTACAGCGTGGCGGGCAAGACCGGCACTGCCCAGGTTCCTGGTCCGGGCGGCTACCTCCCGGGGGAGTATGTCTCCTCCTTTCTGGGCTTCGCCCCGGCTGCCGACCCGGCCATCGGCGTGCTTATAATGGTCAACGAGCCCCGGGGCGGCCAATATTACGGCAACGCCGTGGCCGCCCCGGTCTTCAGTGACCTGGGGGCCAAAATCCTGCACTACCTGGACGTGCCCTATGACCTGCCGCTCACCACCCAACCGGCACCCGCCCCGGGCGGGAACCCGCCGCCCGCCGCGCCGGGCCTGCCCGATTTGGCGGGCTACCCGGTATCCTATGCCCGGCGGATTCTCTTCCAGTTGGGTCTGAACGTGAACGTCAGCGGCCAGGGACAGGTCGTCGCCGGGCAGCACCCCGCCGCCGGCAGCCCGGTCGCCGCCGGAACGGCCGTGACCCTGGACACCCGCGTCCAGAATCCCGCCGCGGCGGTCACCGTGCCCAACCTGACCGGCCTGACCATCAAGCTGGCCGGGGACGTGCTAAGCGGCCTGGGCCTGAACCTCCAGGCCCAGGGGACAGGTGTGGCCTCCGGCCAGACTCCCGCCGCCGGAGCCCGGGTCGGTCCGGGCGGCACGGTGCAGGTGCGGTTCATCGCGCCACCGGGGTTTTGACGGAATCGTCATGTCATATGGAAGCGGGACTGGATAACGCCCGTTCCCGCTCCCTGCAACTATTTGGTCAGGGAAGACAGGAACTCCCGTTGCACCGCGCAAAAGGAGCCACCGGGCCCTGCAGTTCACGCCCCACCCGGGAACCGGCCCAACCGCGAGGCTTTTAGGGGAGAATGCGCCGTCAAATTATACTGGTACCGGCCGCAGGGGTCAATGGAAACGCCGGCAAACAGTACCCATCCCCTGCCGTTTGGCCGGATGCAGACGCCCGCGGGGAATCCCCCGGCCGCGCCATCGGTCGGCCTGCCCGGTCGGTCAACAGTGGGAACGGCGGCTGTATCCACCCGGGTACAAAAACAGTCTGTATTTTGGACTATCTCTGTACAGTCAGGAGCCGGCAAAAACCGGCGTTGGCTTCGAAGCGAAAAAAGATACCCCGGCCGCCGCGGCCGGGGCGAAGGCCGGGGTCCCGGGCTGGTCAACCCTCTCCGGCGGATCCCGAGCCAGGATCTTACTCGTCGGCCACGATGGTCCCGACGCGCCGCCCCATCTCGGGGTTCAGCCGCGTGGCGACCAGGGCGTAGGCGGCGATGATCACCAGATAGACCAGGACAACATAGGGAAAAACGTTGTACGGCGCGGGCTGACCCGGCTGTACCAGACCCCACAGCGGCAACAGCATGGTCAGCGTGCTTATGGGCGGGCAAAACGCCGTGCACCCCCATGTTGAATTTATCCGGCCGCTCACGCCGGAAAAAGACGGTCAGGGCAAAGTTAATCGCGATATAGATCAGGATGACGCCGATCGCGCCCAGGGTGCCGAGAAAACCGAACAAGTCCAGGGGTCCACCTTAGAAGGCATCCGGGATTGATGCGCGACACCAGTCCGATGTGTTTCACACCGAGAGGGATGCCAGGCGCATTGCCGGTAAACTCGAAAAACAAGCTCGGAA
>JAJYZD010000295.1 GCA_021800315.1 Bacillota bacterium
CCCCTTTCCTATTCCCTCGTAAGCCCGTCTCCCGTAAAAGCGACATGACCGCAATTAACAGAAAATTCGGCGATAATTCCGGCATGTCTCAGAAACTTGTTGACAGCGGACATGCCCCCGGTTCGGCTCGCGGCCGCCAGCAAGCCTCGGGAATTCAGAAGATGCTGGCACTCCGGGGGCTGAGATAACGACCAGCACTCGCCAACTTGTCACCTAATTTTCGAGCGGAAATGAGACATGACATAATTCCACCATCTAAAGGGACTAATTCCCCTTGCCGATGTAAGTTACAGGGGCTTCTGCACAGAAATCGCCACCCGCCAATGTTTGCCATCATGGTGGTAATCACATGTAGGGTGGCGACAGAAAAACATTCGGTACATATTCGAAACATTAATATTTAACCCAGAAGAGAGGCACTGTTATGTCTACTGAAATACCGCAGGAGTTGCAATCCGTCATTAACATGGTCCCGCTATTGCGCGCATTTTTTGGTGAAGATGTTGGCATATTCGTCAGCGATAAGGAGAAATATTTAATCGCCCAAAACGGCAGAGTGCCCTTAAATCTTGGCACCATGGACCCTATTAAGCCTGGCAGCATGGCAGAGTCAATTTTCAAGGAAAGGAAAAGAGTTGTACGGCATGTGGATAAGTCGGTTTACGGCCTTGCTTACCTGGGAACGGGCGTGCCTATCTTCTCCGGCAATGAAGTAATTGGCACCTTTGCCACCACCAATCCTACCGATAACCTGCAAATGTTGAATGATGTCGCCAACGGCATGCGTGAGTCGGTAAAAGATGCCGCTGCCGGAATTTCCAGTTTGGCCGCATCGGCCCAGCAACTGGCGGCATCCGCGACAGACCTGGCCGGCCATGCCGGCGGTATCGAGGAAGAAATTAAGAAAATGGATCAGATCATGGATTTGATCAAGGATATCGCCTCCCAGACCCATCTCCTTGGACTCAACGCCGCCATAGAAGCGGCGCGGGCCGGCGAGCAGGGCCGGGGATTCAACGTGGTGGCGGAGGAAATAAGGAAGCTCGCTTCCCGGACCCAGTCCTCGGCCAAAGATGTTTCGGAAAAACTGTCCGGCATCAAGGGACGCATCACCGCCCTGCTTCAGAATATCCTCCAAATATCCTCGGTTGCGGAGGAGCAGTCCGCTACCACGCAAGAGGTAAATACCTCGATCCAGAACATAGATCCGGTTACCGAGAAAATTACCGATTATACCGCTTCCCTGATAAAAGCCCGGTGAACAGCAACAGCAATTCGACGTAACACCTGTGAATTACCGCAGCCGTAGCGCTCCTTTCTTCGTTGGGTCTAAACAGGTTGGAATTGCCTTGGAATCCTGAGACCGTTTCTCTCCGGCCGAACGGCCCCACGGAACGTAGAGGGGAGCCCTGGCCGGGGCTCCCCTCCGCTTTTGGCATCTCCGGGCTGCAATGTCCGCCTTTACAAAATCTCCTCCAGAATCTCGGCCGCGTCCCGGACCAAACCGGGGCAAACCGTGCGGAAGAGGTTCTTTTCCTCCACCATCTTACCGCCCTCCGGGGTACTCAAGTCACAACCCAGGAGATCCTTGCACCGGATCGATCCATGGCGGGCCGCGAACCGGTCGGTCAATTCCCGGACCAGCCGGTAGGTGTTCAGCCTCTTCCCGTTTTCCCGGTCGTCCACCCGCCCCTCAACCAACCAGTTGGCCGCGCTGCCGTGCTTTAAACCGATCACCATGAACGCCCCGGTCACCGCCCCGCAGGTCTCCCCCATTCTCGCCATCCCTGCCCCGAATCCGCAGGAGATCTTTACGGCCGTTTCCCGCCCCCACCAAAGAAGACGCGTAAGCAGAAAACACCGCCTGCGAGCAGAGCAGCCCGCCTTCGAAACCCGCTACCGCGTCAATGACCCGGCTCAACTCCCCATCATCTCCCCCGGTTTATTCCAGCCCGGCCAACTCCAGCTTCATGCCGGCGGCCGTAGACGGACAATGCCCCTCCAGGCCGGAGCTTTTCAACAGGGGTTCCGGGATTTGGGCGCGTTCGATCCGCTCAAAGCCCCACCGTTCCAGGTACTTATCCGCCGTGGTGGTTAAAAGGTAGACGGTCCCGCCGCCGTCTTCCCGGGCCTGGCGAAGCGCCCGGTCCACCAGGGCGGCCCCGATGCCGGCCTTGCGCAACTCCCGGTCGACGGCCAGGGCACGCAGAACAAAGGCCTTCCCGACCCGTTCCACTCCGACCACACCGATTACCCCGCCGCGGTCGGCCACCCAATAGCGGCCGGGGTTCTCCGCCACACCGGCCGCCGGCAGGGCGCAGGCCCGCAGGAGATCCTCAATCACCGCCAGGTCGCCGAACTCGGCCGGGCGAATCCGGTAGTCCCGGCCTTCGGCCAGGATGCGGGGCGGTTTTCTGGCCCGGATGAAGGCGCTGACAACCGATCCGTTCAGCTCTTCCGCTTCCTCGGCCGCAAGGCCGCCTATCAGGGATACCAGCGGGGCGATCCGGTCGTAGACCCTGGTTACCTGCAGTTCGACCGCGGTAAAGCCGGCGCCGGCCAGCTTCTCCCGGTATTCCCCGTCCAATAGGGCCCCCGCCACGCAGCCGGCCCAGCTCATCAAATCGCGCTGTACCTGGAGCGGCAGCGGCCTGGTGAGCACGATGTCGGCCACGGCCAGCCGCCCGCCAGGTTTCAGTACCCGGTAGGCCTCTTTGAGCACCTGGTCCTTGTCGGCGGACAGGTTGATCACACAGTTGGAGATGATAACATCCGCCGCGCTGTCAGGCAGGGGAATCTCTTCCAGATACCCCTTGAGAAACTCCACGTTGGTCATCCCGGCCTTCGCCTGATTGGCCCTGGATTCGGCCAGCATTTCGTCGGTCATGTCCAGGCCGTAGGCCAGGCCTCCGGGGCCCACCCGGCGCGCCGACAGGAGAACGTCCAGGCCGGCGCCACTGCCCAGGTCCAAGACCACTTCGCCCGCGTGCAGTTGGGCCAGGGCCGTGGGGTTGCCGCAGCCGAAAGAGGCGGCCACGGCGTCCCCCGGCAGGACGGCCACCTCGTCCGGCCCGTACAAATCGCCTGTAATCGCGCGGCCGGCGTCGGCCAAACGATCGCCGCCCTCGCCGCAGCAACCGGTCTTTCGGGTTATCCGCCGGGCGTAGGTCTCCCGTACAAATTCCCTCACTCCGTCATCCATGCCGAACTCCCCTTTCCATTGTCTGATCCGCTGCAACAGGCCGGAACCCGGTCCATGGCCGCGAGGACGATCTCAAGGCTTTCCACCACCTGGTGTCTTTTTCCCGCCGGCACCTGCGCGAAGAGATCCTGGATGTAACCCGCCATGCCGGCGGCAATCCGCCCGTGCAGTTCACGGCCCGAATCGGTGAGCCGCAAGGCCAGTTGCCGGCGGTCCGTTGGCGCCGACGCGGCTTCGATGAGCCCCCGGGCCATGAGGGATTTTACGTGGCGGCTGGCCGTGCTGTCGTCCAGGCCCAAGGAATCCGCCAATTCGCCCAGCGATATCCCGGGGTGGTTCTGCACCGCGTAGACGACGTGACTGTGGCCGAAGGTGACGTCGTACCGCCGGATGCAGTCCTTTTGCATCGAGAGAAGGCGCCGGGCCAACCCCTGCAAGAGCTGCCGCACATGGGTCGCCTGGGTTTCCTCCATGGAGATTCACCTCGTTTGTATTATACAACTAAATTCTTGTAAAATACAAGTATCTAAAAAAATATTACCTGCGTCCAGGCCCCGGCCGGACCCGCATACCGGTTTGCCGCCAAGGCTACACTACAGGGAAAGACAACGGAGATAATCGATGGCATACAAAGTTTTCAGCTTTATCTTATTATCCCTGTGCGTTTCCACCATATCGATAACCATCACCAAGGCCAAGGTTTTTATGTTCCTTCGCCACTGGGCCCACCAGCACGGCTGGTGGCTGGGGACGCTGT
>JAJYZD010000296.1 GCA_021800315.1 Bacillota bacterium
CATTCCGCTAAGACTCCCTCCCTCTGCGTAATTAGTGGCCTATGCTAAGGTTTGCTTACGTTGCTAGGAACGGTTTGTCTGCGAGGCGGTGGCCAAGGCCCTGTTGTGCGGCCGGCCAGAGATCCTTAACAGCGACCAAGGCAGCCAGTTTACTAGCGATGATCACATTGCTCTCCTAAACAATGCTGGGGTGAGGATCAGCATGGATGGCCGGCGCCGGTATCAAGACAACATATTCACGGAGAGACTTATGAGGAGGTGTATGTGAAGAATTACGCCAGTCCACGAGAAGCCCGGCAAAGCCTGCGGGACTATCCCGACTTCCACAACTGGAAGCGATTGCACCAGGCGTTAAAATATAAGGCTCCGGCAGACATTCATCGTGGCCTGCGGTAAATGAAACCTGGTGTATGGTGGTAATACAATCCATGGGAATTTATGTATCCACCCTGGGTGAGTTCCGGGAAAGCCAACGGCCGGTTACCAAGATACAAGATGGACCTAAAAAACAGGAAAAATCTGTGTTCTGCTGAAGAATTAACCTGATCGAAATACTGGGGGGTACGGTATGTACGGTGGTGTGAGAGGGCGGGGGCCAGACGCCCCCCACTAGGATTGTTAACATAATCACATAATCGTGATATCCTAATTGTGAACGTAGACACTATCGCAACCTGTTGTGGGATTATTAGAGCTTTTTCCCATGACCAGTTAGGGACAAAAACACTTCGAGGGGAAGGGACTCTGCAAGGTGAGTTTGTATATAGTGGCACCACTGGCAACACTGATTTTTACTTCCATTACCTCTATGGGCGGAATCGGGGGAGCATTTATCCTGGTTCCGATATTTTATTGGCTGGGACTTCCCATGTATGAAGCAGCTACTCTGGGTCTGACTATGGCATTCTTCACCATGGGATCGGCTTGTGTGCAATATCACTTCGGGCGTCATATAAAATACAAAATGGCGGGAGCAATGATCATAAGTATGCTCATCTTTTCTCCACTAGCATCGTATCTCTCGGCTGTCGTAAACAAAAATATTGTGCTATTGGTCTTTTCCCTCTTTCTCGTTGCCGGGGGATCGATGATGTTCTTTTACCGTCCCGGCATCGCCACCCGCGGCGAAGACGTGAATACCCCGAAGAGCGACTACATACCGGGCCTCCTGGCGGGAGCGCTGATAGGCTTTCTGAGCGGACTCCTCGGCGTAGGGGGAGGCATACTGGTTGGACCGTTCCTCTTGTGGAGAGGATTTGCCGGGAAGGACGTTGCCGGTACCTCATCGCTTTTCGTAGTTTTTTCAGCATTGGTAGGTTTCATCAGTCACTTGCATTTCGCGAGTTATGCTCACATTAACGTCGATTATCTGCTGTTCGGACTGGTCGTGGCGGCCGGGACAGCCGGAGGCCTCATCGGCGCGCGTCTGGCCCGGTTCAAGCTCTCGCCTATGCAAATCAGGCGGATAATCGGCATTTTTGAGTACGTCATGGCGGCCAGGATTATGTCGGGGCTGGTGGGCACGGTGTTGCGGGCCACCCGCATCTATTGACGCCGGTTGAGGGCGTTTGCGGCGCGGCATTTTTCCTTTTGTCGCCTGAGTGAGCCGGCCCGGGCTCTAGGAACCGCACCCTCAGGTGCCCTTTTCGCCGCGGGCCGCCTCGATCGCTTCAATACCCTCCCTGATCATGAAATAGACCAGGCCCAGGGAAGCCACGGCGTCTATCCACCACCAGCCCAACAATGCCGTCAGGGTCACACCCGCCAAAAGGACCAGGGCCATGTAGGCGCAGACGATACTGCATGCTCCGTCGGCCTGCAGGGCGGGGCTGCCGATTTCCCTCCCCGTTTTCCGCTTGGCTTTGGCCAACCAGGACATCAGGAAAAATGCGGCCAGCGCCAAAGCGATGCCCGCCGGGCTGACTCCGGCGGCGCGACGTACCACCAGGTCGTAAACGGCGGCTAAGAGCACGTAAACCGCCAACAGGAGAAGGGATACGCCGACCACGTAGGCGGCGGTCTTTTCCGCCCGCCGGACGCGATTCTCCCCCGCTCCGTTCATCTCCAGCGACAGGCGCCAAAGAAGGGCGCAACCGGCCGCGAACTCGATCACGCTGTCCGCCCCGAAAGCTGTAAGTGCCAAGGAATGAGCCGCCAGGCCGGCCCGGATACCTGTAGCGGCCTCAACCATTATCCAGACAATGGAGACGGCTTCGATATTGAAGCCCTTTCTGAGAGCACTGCTCCGGTCAGGCATGCCGGCCTCACCACCTTGCCTGTCTCTTCCGCTATCCTGCCCCACACGGGATACCGTTACCTCGGATCCGGGACCCGTTCGGCCAAAAGCCACTTTCCCGCCCGGGCAAATCCCAGGTGTCCGTAGAGCCGGTCCAGGTGGGGTTCGTCCGCCGCGTGGAAGAGGCAGACCCCGGTATTATTTTGTCCCAGGTCCCGGCACAGGCGGACGGTGCAGTCGCGGGCCAGGCCGCGCCGCCGGTGCCCCTTTTCGGTGTAGACCGCCCCGATCATGGCCATGTCTCCGGTCCGGGTGGTGGTCAGGGCGCAGGAGACTATCCGCCCGCCGTCTTCGACCATATAGGCGCATCCCCAGTCCAAAATACGCGGCAATCTTGCCCGCCAGTTGACCAGCATGCCGTTATCCCGGTAGAAGTCCTCCAGGGCGGGCAGGTCGGCACGGGCGGCCTTGCGGCTGCGGAGATTGTCTGCCGGCGGGAGTTCGGCCGGCCGCAGGCGGCGGAAGGTGTAGTCCTGTTTCCGGCGGTTGCCTGCCGGCCACCGGTTTAAGAGCGCCTGGACCTGGTCGGACCGGCCCAGGATGTAAGGGCTCGGCACGGGGGTCGTGGCGGCTTCTTCGATGACGCGGACGTCCGGGGCGAAGACGCAGGAGTGGACCGGGGAAATGAGCAGGGCCAGCGCGAGGCCCCCGTTCTTTCGTCCGGTCAGGACGGTCACGGCGCTTTCGCCGCGGCATGTTTCATCCCAAATATCCCAATAGGTGAAGAAGTAGAGGTTGTTGGCGTAGTCTCCCTTAAGAAAAGCGGCCAATTCGTCCGGATCGGCGGCCCTGGTAAGCTCCACCCGGTTCACCTCCCGGTAAGAGCATATGCCCAATTGTACCTGCCTCCGTACCATGTGTAAAGGGGTGACCGGGGGGCGCGGGTCAGGGTCTCGGCCGTAGACGATGGTGGTGAACATTCCTCCGGCCGGTGGGGTACGTAGCAGTTGCAGGATTGGGTGAACATACAGGGATAATGGCGGCCACAGGCTGACCACGAGTTTTCCGCGTCCGTGGCTTTTCTGGCATTGAAATCAAGGCAAAATATTTTTTCCCAAAATACCCTGCCTGTCCTTGACATGTTGTTTACGCCAGGTGTATAATATCATATGAATAGCCGTCAGTGCTTTCAATTGCAACGCGCATGGTGGTAAGAGTCGGCGCCAATTCCCTGAGTTCGGGATAGATATTTTTCCTGAAATAACTTAATGTATTGGTGAGGGCGGCTAAAGATCAGGTCTACTATCCTTCCCGTCTGCCATCTGAAGGTCGACACCTTTCTAGGATCGTCGATAGGTGAACGGGTCTGCGGAGTGCAGTCGGTCCAACCCGGTAAAGGCTAAGAAAGGAGGTGTTGGCCATGCAGACCACTTACCGGACGGTGATCAGCACGGAGTGCCGGACAGCATATGAATATTTCGATGAAATGGGCCGGTTATTCGGGACGTTGGAGCGGCGTTTGTTCGTTGACGGGCACGTGCTTGGCCGTAGCCGGTCGGAACTAAAGAGGGAATATATCACCTAACTTTTGCACGAAATCGCTGAGACGGTTTAGTGGGGCGGCATCAAGGACTCCGACATCGGGTGGCCCTTGGGTATTGTTAAATTGACGATGTTCCCTGAATACTGATCCTTCCCGGCATGTT